>JAJYGO010000289.1 GCA_021785115.1 Chloroflexota bacterium
CGGGCGGCCTGGGCCCGACGCCGGATGACCTCACGCGGGAGGCGTTCGCCGCGGCACTCGGCGAGGAGCCGGCCGTCGATCCGGCACTCGAGGCGGGGCTGCGCGATCTCTTCGCGAGGCGCGGCATCGCGCTCCTCGAGGTGAACCTGAAGCAGGCCTGGCTGATCCCGTCCGCGACCGCGATCCCGAACCCGAACGGGACGGCGCCGGGATGGTGGGTGGACGCGCCCCACGGACGGGTCGCGGTGCTCCTGCCCGGACCGCCACGCGAGATGCGGCCGATGTGGCAGGACTGGGTGTTGCCACGCCTCCGCGGGCGCGGGCTCGGTGACGGCCGGGTGGTGCGCACGCTGCGCACGTACGGGATCGGGGAGTCCACGGTGGTGGACCGCCTCGGCGACGCGTGGCTGCGCCGGGAGAACCCCGTCGTGGCCACCTACGCGGGCGCTGAATGGCTGGACATCCGGATCACGGCGTTGGACGCGGCGGGTCCCGACGGTCTCCGCCGGTCCGCCTCCGATATCGTGGACGAGACGGCCGCCCAGATCCGGGCCGCGCTTCCCGGTCACGTGTGGGCGGAGGGCCGCACGTCGTGGGCCGACGTGGTGGGAGAGGCACTGGAGGCATCCGGGGTGAGTCTCGCGACGGTGGAGGCGGGCACGCGCGGGCACCTTGGCGTGCTCCTCGGCGACCTCCCCGGCCTGGTGCAGGCGACGACGCTGGCCGAGCGTCACGAGCGGGGGCTCCAGGGAGCAGCGCTGGAGGAGACCGCGGCCGCGGCCGCCCGCGGGAGCGGGGCGACGGTGGGCGTTGCGGTGCGTGCACGCGACGGGGAGCCGGCGACCTCGGTGAGCGTCGCCGTCGCCGACCCAGTCCGTGACTGGAGCCGGCGCCTCGAACTGCGTCTCTTCCAGCCCGGGGCGCACGGCCGGCTGCGGGCCGCGGTGGCCGCGGCCGCCTTCCTGGTCGAGGTGCTGCGGGCGGGACCCTTGCCGGGGACGCACGAGGCCCGCCGGGTCTGACGCCGCCGGATCGGGCGGCCGCACGTCGCCGGAGAGGCTCGGCCTCGCGGCCCTTCACATCTGCCGGTCACATCTGCCGGTAGCGGGGGCCCTCGCCACCCTCGGGTGGGGCCCAGCGGATGTTGTCCTCCGGGCACTTGACCGCGCAGGTCATGCAGTGGAGGCAGTTGGACGCACTGACCAGGATCCGGCCGCCGCCCCAGCGGTAGACCTCCCCCGGGCAGAAGGACGTGCAGGCGGCAAGCTCCTCGCCGCAGGTCGCGCACCGCGCCGGATCGAGCAGGGTCACGTGGGACGGCTCGTCCTCCCGGTGGCCGGTCCCGGTCAGGCCGACGAAGCCGGCACCGTCGGCCAGGCGGGGGGCATGCCGCCCCAGCCGCGCGCCGCGCCGGGAGGCGACGCGGTCGGGCTCCATGCGGAGGTGCACGGGCAGCCGGTCCCCCATCACCGAGAGGACGGCGCCGGGCGCCATGCCCCAGCGGAATCCCTGGCGGTAGTTGCGCGCGTGGCGCAGCTCGCCGAGGATCCCCCGCTCCTCCAGCAGCCGGCGGTAGCGGGCGCCCGCGTGGTCGATTGGCTCGCCGGCGAGCCAGGCGTCGGCGATGGCATCGGCGGCGCACATCCCGCTGCGCATCGCGTAGTGGACGCCCTTGAGCTTCGCCTCGTTGACGAACCCGGCCGCATCCCCCACGACGAGCGCACCGGGCACGGTGAGCGGTCCCAGTGCGTAGTAGCCGCCCTCGGGGATCGTGCGAGCCCCGGTGGCGACCGTGGTCGAGCCGTCGAGCAGCCGGGCCACGAAGGTGTGGGCGCGGAATGTCTCGAACTCGGCGCGCGGATCGAGGTCGACGTAGCGCCAGTCGAGCCCGAGGATCAGCCCAACCGCCACCTGCTTCGCCCCCAGGCTGTACAGGAAGCCGCCGCCGAAGACGCCTCGCGGGGAGGGCGATCCCAGCGTGTGCAGCACGCGGTTGGTCCCGAAGGGGTTGGGTCCGCCGAACTGGACCACGGCCTTGATCCCCAGGCCGTAGACCTGCGGGTCCCGGGGCGTCGCATCGAGCGCGGCGAGCGCGCACGAGAGCACCCCGTGCGAGCCGTCGGCCACCACCGTGACCGAGGCGCGCACCTCCTCGCCCGCCAGGAAGTTGGACTGGCGATCGCCGGCGGCATCCAGCCCCTGGTCCACCAGCCGGACCCCGCCCACCCGGCCCGCCTCCACGAGGAGGCCCCGGGCCGCGAAGCCGTGGTAGAGCTCGACCCCCAGGCGATCGGCCCGGTCGGCCAGGAACGCGGAGAGCCGCGAAACCGACAGCGTGACGTCGCCGGCGTGGCGGAGGGATCCCGGCACCAGGCGAGGCGGCAGGGCCAGCGCCCCGCGGTCGGTCAGCAGGTACAGGTCGTCCTGCTCCACCGGGGTCACCTGGTCGGCAAAGCGGGTCCGGTCCGCGCGCCAGTCGGGCAGCAGCTCGTCCAGCGCGGCGGGCTCCACGATCGCACCGGAGAGGTTGTGGTACCCGGGTGCCGCGGCCTTGTCGAGCACCGCGACCGAGGCGTCCCGCCCGGCATCGGTCAGCCGCTGCCGCAGCCGGATCGCGGCGGACAGGCCGGCCGGGCCTGCGCCCACCACCAGCGCGTCAACGTCCGGCATGCGCATGTGCCTCCGTTGCCGCGGTCAGCGCGGGCACGATCCGTGCAAGATCGCCCACCATCCCGATGTCGGCGTAGCGGAAGATGCGGGCGCGGGGATCGCGGTTGATGGCCACGACGAGGTCCGCGTGCTGCATCCCCGAGACGTGCTGTACGGCCCCGGAGATGCCCACCGCGACGTACAGGCGGGGCGTGATGGTCTGGCCGGTCTGGCCCACCTGCCGTTCGCGACCCGCGCACCCGTCCTCCACCGCCATCCGCGATGCGCCAAGGTCGGCGCGCGCCCCGAGGCGGGCGCCCAGGGCGTGTGCGAGCGGCTCCAGCAGCGCCTGGAACTCCTCCCGTGAACGGAGCCCCCGCCCGCCGGACACGACGATCTCGGCGTCCCGGATCGAGGGGGCCACCGCCGTCGGCTCCACCGCCACGATCTCGATCCCGACCTCATCCGCGGCCGGGCTCACGGGGACCCGCACGACCTCGCCGATCCGCGCCGGGTCCGCGGACGGGATGGTGAACACGCCGGGGCGCACCGTGGCCATCTGGGTCGGCGAGGCACGGGTCATGATCGTCGCCATCACGTTGCCCCCCAGGGCCGGCCGGGTCTGCTGCAGGATCCCGACCAGCGACACGGCACCCTTCACGTAGTCGCCGACCTGGAGCCTCGTGCAGTCGGCGGTCAGCCCGCAGTCCGCCGCGTACGCCACGCGGGGCGCGAGCTCGCGACCCCAGGGCGTCGCGCCGAACAGGAGCGCCTGGGGGCGGAACGCCCGCACCGCGCCCGCGATCGACCGGGCATGGCTGCTCGCGATGGGGTCGGCCAGGAGCGGGTGCTGCAGGACGTAGACCCTGTCGGCCCCCCGCGCGATCAGGTCCTGCGGCACGCCGCCCGGCTCCGCATCGGCGATCACCGCGCCCACGCCCACCCCGAGCTGGTCCGCGAGCCGGCGCGCCTTGCCGACCAGGGCGAGCGACGCCCCGTGCACGCCTCCGGCATCCCGCTCGGCGTACACCCAGAGCTCGCCCCGGTAGGTGGGCGTGCGACCGGCCAGGTCGTAGGATCCGTCGGCGTCCGCGTCCGGGGCGGCTCGCGGTCCGGCCCGGTAGGCGGTCTCCAGCAGCGACAGCAGCTCCTCCGCGTCGTGCGCCATGACGCACCGGCGGGCCTGGTCCTCGGCGGGCGAGAAGAGCCGGTACACCTGGGTGCGCGATCCGCGCAGGCCGGTCCGCTCGGGTTCCGCCCCCACGGACGCGGCGCTCCACTCGTGGATGGGCGCGGTCCGGGCACGGCGGGCCAGGTGGAACGACCGGTACAGCGGGCGGGTGCAGGCGGTGAGGGTCACGAGCAGGGGCAGGCGCCGCGGCCGCACGGTCTCGGTCCCGGACGGGCCGATCCGTCGGAGCTCGAGATCAGCGCCGAAACCGGGGCTCGAGACGTAGGCGACCTGCTCGATCCCCAGCTCCTCGGCGATCTGCGGCGGGACCTGGGCGGTGTCACCGTCGACCGACTGCATCCCGGCGACGACCAGGTACTCCCTGCTCCCCGCCAGGAACTCGCGCTCGACGCGACGGATCGCGCAGGCGAGCGAGTACGCGGTCGCGATGGTGTCGGCGCCCGCGAACGCGCGGTCGGTGAGGAGGACCGCCTCGCCGGGGGCGCGCGCCAGGCAGTCGACCAGCACGTCACGCGCCTGGGGCGGCCCCATGGTGAGATAGACCGTGCGGGCGTCGGGGTCCGCCGCCGTCACCGTGCTGGCGAAGGTGAGCGCGTGCAGGTCCAGGGGGTTGAGGACGCTCTCCAGCATGCCCCGCCTGAGGGTGCCCTTCTCGGTGTCCCAGGCATCCTCCGGGACGTTCGACACGTCGGGGACCTGCTTGACCAGGACGATGCAGTGCACGGCTCACCCGGTTGGCGTCGGATCGCGCGGCATGTGCAGGGTGGTCCGCAGCATGGGCTGCCGACAGGGCCGAAAGTCCGCAGTCGCGCGCGACCTCCGCGTGCTCCGGAGTCGCCGCCGATCGCCTCGGGCCCTGTTCCGCACCGCCTCGCGCGGTCCCCGGCGCGCGGCGAGCGCCCGATGGGACGGCGCAGCTGCCCGAACGAGCAGGTCCGGCGTTCCATGAGGGCCCGTCGGCGGCGGCGATCGTCACGACCCGCGGCCTGCCGTTCGGCCGCGGACGAACTGCCGCGGTCGGCGCCCGCGGTCGCGGCGGTCGGCATCAGCCGTGCGGTGCATGCCTCCCGGCAACGTCGCCGATGATCGCCGCGAGCTCGCGCGGGCGGGACCACATGGGCCAGTGGCTCGTCGGCAGATCGATCCAGGTCACGTCGCGCAGCTCCCCCAGCCCGCGCAGCCAGGCCCAGTCGTGTTCCCTGGCGTAGGCACGGTACTGCTCCGCGGTGAACCCGGTGCAGATCATCGTGCTGGGGATGTCGCGACGGGCGTCGTTGGTCAGGGGGAGCGATTCACGAAGGACACCGCCCGGTTCCGGAACCGCCCGCCGTCGGAACGTCTCGAGCTGCTCCTCCGTGAGCCCGTCGAGGTTCTCCTCCGCCGCGAGTTCCTCCCAGTCGAGCGGCCGTTCGGCGTCCGTGAACCCCGGGTCGAGCGCGCCCTCGCCGGGCGCGGTGTCGACGTACACCATGGCCGCGATCCGCTCCGGGACGCGGTCGCTCGCGGCGTATCCCGAGAACCCCGCCGCGCTGTGCACCGCGAGCACCACCGGCGCATCGGCCGCCCGGATCGCCGCGCAGATCGCCTCCACGTGATCGGAGAGCGTGATCCTGGACCGGTCCGCGTCCGCCGATTCGAGCCCCGGGAGGGTCAGCGCGGTGACGTCGTGACCGCCGGCCCGCAGCACGGCGGCGACCTCGTCCCACGCCCACGCGCCCAGCCAGAACCCCGGAACCAGGATGACAGGTGCACTCGACATCGCCGGATCCCCCCTGCAGCCGCGCCCGCCGGCCCCGCTCGTGAGACTCACCGGGCGCGTGGCACGGACCCAGCATAGAGCGGAGGTGCGCGCCGGCCGGTCGAGGGGCGTCCGATGGCGGCGGAGGGTGTCGCCGGGGGCCGCGAGCGTGCAGTCGATCCCGGTCAGCGCTCCTCGGCTGGCCGGGGTCATCCAACGCGGCGATTGCCGAGCACGGCGCGGCGAGTGCCCAGCGCGGCTCGCCGGCCGACCCGCGCGCTACGACACCATCCCGGCGGCCCGCTGGTCGGGGCTGGCGGAAGCCCGCCGGTCGTGACGGGCCTGCTCCGCCGGCACCGGCCACTTCCATGCATGCCAGACGATCAGGAGCCCGGCGGCGATCAGCGTGACCGTGAAGAGGGGCCCGCCACTGATCTCCGGCTCCTTGCTCAGGTGCTCAGCGAGGTCAAGGGTCCACATCGCGGTGGCGAGGATGCCCAGGGCGGCATTCGCCCACCGGTTGACCGGATCCGCAAGGACCTGCGTGAAGAACGCCATTGCAAGGGGAAGGAGGCAGAAGAGCCCGACCATGGCGGCCAGCATCGTGGCGTCGATCTTCTCGCCCTCGAATTCTCCCGTGGCGATGTATTCACCAAGAACGCTCGGCGGCATGACCATCGCGAACACGGCTGCCAGCATGCCGATGCCGAGAAAGATCCAGAGCGTCGAAACTCTGAGCTTCCAGGCCAGCTGTTCCACGCTACCCCCCATGGGACGCCCTCAGGCGGGAGCCGTCGCCGGTCCCTCGGCGCAGTCACGGCGGCCGATGCCTGGACCGCGTGTCGCAGCCTCCCGCCGTGCAGGCAGCATGCGCGCCGCGGCTCACGCCTTCCAGTGAATTCGCGCGCCGACAGGTCAGGGGCATGTGGGCTGATCGGCACCGGCCGTCTCGCCCCAAGATGCCGATCCCGAGCGCACATCCGTCACGTCGCGGAACGCGAGCGCGGTGTCCCGCGCCGGCGGCCCGCTGCCCGCAAACCGTTCGGCGGGCGCCGACGTATCGCGGGACATGCGGTGCCGATCGGAGGCCACTCCGGTCCCCGGCAACGGCGATCGCAGGCAGACGGGGGGTCGTCATGCATCCCAGGCAACCAGCAGCGCGCCGGCCGCTCGGGAGGCCGATGCTGCGCTCGTTCGCGCTCGTGGCCGCGGCCGCGCTTCTCGTGGGGGCGTGCTCGGCCTCCGCCTATGGCAGCCCCGCCCCGGGAGGGGCCGCGACCTCCGCCGCGGCGGCGGCCTCGTCCGCCTCCGGCGGATACGGGAGCGTCTACGGTGGCACGTCGAGCGCCCCCGCCTCCGCCGCGCCTGTGGCCCCGGCATCAGCGGGAGCCGCACCCGAACTCAGGACCGCCACGAGCGCGTCCCTCGGCACCTACCTCACCGACGGCGCGGGGTGGACGCTGTACCTGTACAAGCCCGACCACGTGGGCAACCCTCCGATCAGCAACTGCACCGGCAGCTGCGCGGCCCTCTGGCCGCCCTACACGGTCGCGCCGGGAACGCATGTCGCGGCAGGTCCCGGGGTCGGCGGGACGATCACGACCTTCGCCCGCGCGGATGGATCGACGCAGGTCGCCTACAAGGGGATCCCCCTCTACCACTACGCCGGTGACACCGCTCCTGGGCAGACGAACGGCCAGGGCGTCGGTGGGATCTGGTTCGTCGTCAAGCCCTGAACGCCTCGCCGGCGATCCGGGCCCGACTCGACCGCCTCGTCATGTGAGGAAGACGCCGGGCACCTCCGATGCCTCCACGCGTCCGACGCTCCACCATCGGACGCCGGCAGCCGCGAACCCCTCCTCCACGGCAGCCAGGCGGTCGGGCGGGATCGCGGCCAGCAGCCCGCCGCTGGTCTGGGGATCGTGGGCCAGGGTGACAAGCGACGCCTCGACGCCGGGCGCGACCGTGAGCGCCGGGGCCACGAAGCGGCGGTTGTGACCGGCGCCGTCCGTCTCGACACCGGCTCCTGCAACCTCCAGGGCTCCCGGCAGTGCCGGGATCGCCGCGGCGTCGAAGACCAGCCGGGTCCCCGAGGCACGGGCCATCTCGAGCCCGTGACCCAGCAGGCCGAAGCCGGTCACGTCGGTGGCGCCGCGGATCTCCCGGGCAACCAGCACGTCGGCGGCGGCCCGGTTCAGCGCCCGCATCGAGGCGATGGCGGCACCCAGGTCGTCGGGCGAGGCCCGGCCCTGCCGGGCCCCCGAAACCAGCAGCCCCGTCCCCAGCGGCTTCGTGAGCAGGAGCACGTCGCCGGGCCTGGCGCCCCCCTTGTGCAGCAGGCGGTCCGGGTGCACCAGCCCGATCACGGCCAGGCCGAACTTGGGCTCGGGGTCCTGGATGGTGTGGCCGCCGGCGAGCGTCCCGCCCGCCTCGACGACGGTGGCCGCGGCACCGGCGACGATGGCCGACATGATGGCCGGGTCCAGCGTCTTCGGGAAGGCGGCCACCGAGAGCGCGAACAGCACGCGACCTCCCATGGCGAAGACGTCCGAACAGGCGTTCGCGGCCGCGATCGCCCCGTAGATCTCCGGGTCGTCCACGAGCGGGGGGAAGAAGTCCACGGTCCCGATCACCGCGAGGTCATCTGTGAGCCGGTAGACCGCCGCGTCGTCGGGCGGGTCCAGGCCGGCGATCAGGTCGGCCGGCGCAGGACCGGAACGTGCCCCGAGGCCCGCCAGCACGTCGGCCAGCACGTCGGCGCCGAGCTTCGCCGCACACCCGCCGCAATCGGTGAGGTCGGTGAGGCGCACGCCCAGCGGAGCCGGTGCGATCGGTGCCGCCGGGGCCGGCGCGGCCGGGGCCGGCGCCGGGCCGAGTGGCGCCGCGACAGGCGCCCCGCAGGCGTGGCAGTACCTGCGGCCCGCCTCGTTGTCCACCCCGCAGTTCGCACAGATCACCGCAACTCGCCTCCAGTTGACCGACAGTACACCAGTCCGGCGGTGATACCTGGGCGGGCACATCCCTGCCGGGGACCGGGCGTCACCGGTCGCCGCCCGGGAGCACGACCCTCACGCAGGGGCGGTGGAGGCAACCGTGACGGCCCGCTCGACCCGGGGGTGGGCAGCCAATACCTCCGCCAGGACGGCAGCCGGCTCCTCCGTCGCCGGCGTCACGTTCGTGATCAGCATCACGACCCGCGCCGGTTCCGGGATCCCCTTGAGGCCTCCCCTCGGGTGCAGCAGCACGGCGGCGACCCCCTGGACCGTGAGTCGATCAGCGGGATGTGCCCCGATCAGGGCCGCCACGCGCTCGGGCCGGTGCGCCACCGCTGCGATCGGCTGGCCGATCGCGGTGACGGAGACGACCACGACGACCGTGGTCGAGGTGCTCGGGATGACCGGCTCGTGCTCCGCCGGGGCCTTGATCGCCATCCCGGCTGCGCCGTCGGCCTCGACGATGACGTACCCGGCGCTGGTCCGGCTGAAGAGGAGATCGACGGCCTCGGGAGACGGCCCGACGATCTTGCCCGGCTGCCGGCCCGCCGCGACGAAGACGGGAAGGCCATGGCCGAGGGCCGCCTCGACCGCCGCCGGCTCGGCGGACCAGCAGATCGGCTCTGCGGGCTGGTTCGCTCCCACCCGCGTGGTGGTGGTGAGGATGACCCGCGCGCCGGCCGCGACGAGGTCGCGGCCGAGGGAGAAGAGGAGGGTCGACTTGCCTCCCGCCCCCACGATCGACACCAGCTCGCGGCCGCCGAGCCCGAGCCGTTGCGGCAGGGCGAGAGTCATCGACCCGAGCGGTGCATCCACACGAGGACGGCTTCGAGCGCACCCCCTCCCACGGCGAGTGCCTTGTCGGAGATGTGCTCGATCATGTCCGCGTCCGGCCGGGGATCGACGTCGGCGATCTTCAGCCCCATGGTCACCTCGCCGGGGGCGATCAGGCCGCGCACGATGCCGCCGATCTTCGTGGTGACCGGCATGTCGCCGATGCTTCCCAGCCGCTGGCCGGCCTCGACCATCTCGCCGAACCCGACCTGCCACGTGAGCTGCCCCGCGGCCCCCGCGTGGATGACACGCTCCGCCGCTGCGCCGCCGAGCTCACCCGGCACCCCCGTGTCGGGAGCGGCGGATCCATCCCAGATCACGCGGCCCAGGTGGTGTCCGCGCTTGGTCTCGACCACGGCGTCGCAGTGCACACCGGCGACGAAACCGGGGCCGAGTCCGACCACGAAAGGGGCCTGACCGATCCGGGTGTCGAGTGCCTTCTTGGCGATCCGCGCGTCGATGAGCACCGAGACGGGCACGGGGAACGCCGGCACCGCCTCGGAGATCAGCACCGGCACGACGCCGCGACGGGTCGCCTCGACCGCGTCCCCGGGGGACTCGACCAGGATCCCCTCGATGCCGTCGATCTCCACCCGGCCGTCCAGGACGGCCGAGGAGAACGCCACGGTCCGCCGGATCGTCAGCGGTCGCTCGAGCTCCAGGACGACGACCGGGAAGCCGGCGCGGCGAAGCCGCCAGATGACCCCGGACCCGAGGTCCCCGCCGCCTCGCACCACGACGAGGCATCCGGCGATGTCGGTCATCAACCGGTGCGGCCGGCCGACGCGATGACCTCGGCCATGATGGACACCGCGATCTCCTCGACGGTCTCCGCGCCGATCTCGATCCCGATGGGATGGTGGATCCGCTCCAGCTGCCCGACCGGCACACCGGACGCTTCCATGGCCTGCCTGGTGATCTCCCACCGGCGCCGGCTTCCCATCACGCCGATATACCCGGCCGGGGTCCCGAGCAGGAGCGGCACGATCTGCACGTCGAGCTCCTGGCTCCGGGTGACGACGACCACCGAGGTCTGCTCGGTGACCGGGTGCGCCGCGAGCGCGTCCGCGACCGTGCCGGCGAACCGGACATCGGCGAGAGGGATCGATTCCTCGGTCACCATCTCGGTCCGCTCGTCGACGACCACCGTGCGATAGCCCAGCCAGTGCGCGAGGTCCACCACGGCCCTGCCGACGTGGCCCGCTCCGATGACGAACACGGTCCGGGTCTTCCCGTACGGCTCGAGGAAGACGGTCATGGTGCCGCCGCACACGCCGAGATCGCCGCGTTCGGGCTGCTGCAGGGGGTAGCGGCGGAGTCCCGGCTCACCGCGGCGCAGCGCCTCGAGGGCGTCGAGCCGGATCGCGTCCTCGACCCTGCCGCCGCCGATGGTCCCGACCATCGACCCGTCGGCGCGCACCACCATCTTGGTGCCCACGTGCCGGGGCACGGAGCCTTCGGTCGCGACGACCGTGGCGAGCACCACGCCGTGCCCGCCGCTGACCGCATCCGAGAGCTCGGCGAGGACACGGTCGGCGCTGACGGCGCTCACGAGGCCCGGAGGGCCCGCCAGACGCGCTCCGGCGTGAACGGGATGCCGTTGATCCGGACGCCGGTCGCATCCGCGATGGCGTTGCGGACGGCCGGGGCGACCCCGTCCATGGGGATCTCGGCGATCGCCTTGGCGCCGAAGGGCCCGCTGTCCTCCAGGGTCTGCACCAGGATGGCCTCGAGCGCCGGCGTCTCGTCCGCTCGGTAGATCCTGTAGGGCCCGAACGCCGGGTTCACCATGCGCCCGGCCTCGTCGTAGACCATCTCCTCGCAGTGCGCGTAGCCGAGGGCCTGCACCATGCCGCCCTCCACCTGTCCGGAGGCGGTGACCGGGTTGATCGGCACGCCGCAGTCCACCGCCATCACGAGATGCCTGACGGTCACCTGGCCCGTCTCGGTGTCGACCTCGACCTCGGCGAACTGCGCGGCGTACGGTGGGGGCGAGTCCGGCGACACGTGCGACGCCGTCCCCATGATCTGGTGCTGGCCCTGCTGGTGCAGCGTCGAGAGCGCGATCTCCGCCAGGGACACCGACCGGCCATCGGCCGACCAGGCCGCCCGGTCGTGCAGATCGATCGAGGCGGCATCCACTCCCAGCAGGAGCGCCGCACGGTCCACGATCTGTCGGCGGACCTCCTCCGCCGCGCGCTTGACGGCGGTCCCCGAGATGTAGGTCGTGCTGGAGGCGTACGCGCCGGTGTCGAAGGGGGTCAGGTCGGTGTCCGACGAGTACACGATGATGTCGTGGACGCCCACGCCGACCACCTCGGCCGCGATCTGGGCCAGCACGGTGTCCGAGCCGGTACCAAGATCGGTGGCGCCCACCAGGAGGTTGAACGAGCCGTCGTCGTTGATCTTGAGGCTGGCGCCGCCCATGTCCAGGCCCGGGATGGCGGTGCCGTGCATCGCCATGGCGAACCCGAGTCCGCGCCGGACGTGGGGCCGATCGGCGGGCTGCCTCCAGTCCGGGTCGCCCCGGCGGTGCCAGCCGATCGAGCGCTGGCCCTGGAGCACCGCCTCCTCCAGGCCGCTCGAGGTGATGACGGGCGGCTCGCCGGCCTCGACGTCCCCCTCGCCGAGCTGCGGGGCCATGTCGAGGGGATCGCCCACCCGGGTCCAGTTGAGCCGCCTGAACTCGATCGGGTCCATGCCGATCGCCGCGGCGACGTCGTCCATGTGCGCCTCGAGCACGAAGAGCGCCTGGGGCGCGCCGTAGCCGCGGAAGGCGCCGGGCACGGGGATGTTCGTGTACACGACGTCGCAGTCGAAGTGCTTGGCCGGGCAGTTGTAGGAACTCAGTCCACGCATGCCGGTCACCATCTGCACCGTGAGCCCGTGCGTCCCGTAGGCGCCCGTGTTCGCGACGACACGCATCTCCTGCGCGGTGAGCTTCCCGTGTGCGTCGACGCCGGTCCTGAAGGTGACGGTCTGGGGATGCCGGCTCCGCGACGACATGAACTCCTCCTCACGGGTGAGCTCGAGCCGCACGGCACGGCCCGTCGCCATCGTGAGGTGTCCGACGATGTCCTCGATGAGCATCTCCTGCTTCGCGCCGAACCCGCCCCCGATGCGCGGCTTGATGATGCGGATCCGCTTCACCGGGAGGCCGAGGAGCGGCGCGAGCATGCGCCGGGCGTGGAACGGCACCTGCGTGGACGAGGTGATCTCCAGCCGGTCGTCGCTGTCCCACCGCGCGATGGCGATGTGGGGCTCCAGGGGTGTCTGCTGGACCTGGTGGACGCGGTACGTGCGCTCGATGACGCGATCCGCCGTCGCGAATCCCCGTTCGACGTCCCCGGTCCGGGCCTCGATGTGGTGGACGATGTTGCGGCTCGCGTCGTACGCGCCGTCCATGTCCGGTTCGTCGTGGATCACCGGCGCGCCGTCCCGGAGCGCCTCGTTCTCGTCGAAGACGGCGGGCAGCGGTTCGTAGGCCACCTTGATCAGGTCGATGGCCGCCCGGGCGATCTCCTCGGTGTCGGCCGCGACGGCCGCCACGCGATCCCCCACGTACCGCACCTTGTTGTCGAAGCTCACCTGGTCGTACGGACGCGGGTTCGGGTAGCTCTGGCCGCCGGATGCGTATCGAACCCGGGGCACGTTCCCGCAGTGGATGACGGCGTGGACGCCGGGAAGGGCCCTCGCCGCGGAATCGTCGATGGACAGGATCCGGGCGTGGGCGTGCGGGCTGTACAGCACCTTGGCGATCAGCGTCCCCGACAGGTCCCGGTCATCGGTGAACGCAGGGTTCCCCTTCGCCAGCTTCACCGCGTCGATCTTCGTCTCGGCGTGACCCACCACGCGCGTCGCCGGCACGTCGGGGCTGGGGACTACCCGCGGCGCGATCGGCGCGAGATCGTCGCGGTCGCGGTGTGCCCCGGTGGATCCCTCGAGCCGGTCCAGGTGCGCGACCTCGACCTTCGCGGGCTCCTCCCCGCGCAGCTTCGCAGCGGCCCGCAGGACGGCATGCACCGGTCGCAGGTACCCGGTCTCGCGGTCGAGGATCCCCGACAGCGCGTCCCTGACCTCGGCCTCCGTCGGATTCGGCGTCCTGTCGATGAGCGCCTTCGCCGCCAGGATCATGGCCGGCGTGGAGTAGCCGGACTGGATGGCGCCGGCCTCGATGAAGGCCTCCTGGATCGGGTGCAGCTGCCCCGGGACCGACAGGCCCTCGATCGTCTCGATCGAGTGCCCGTCCGCCTGGGCGGCCAGCATGACGTCCGCCGACACGAGCCTGCCGTCGACGAGCACCGCTGCGGCGCCCGTCTCGCCGGTGTCGGAGCCGTAGCGCACGCTGTAGAGGCCGGCCCGCCGCAGCACGGTGCGCAGGGATTCGTGCGGTTCGCAGGCGACCGTCCGGGGCGTCCCGTTGATGGTGAGGGTGAGTGTCATGCCGGTTCGCCCCCTCCCAGGCTGGCGAGGGCTCGTGCCGTGAGCACCGCGGCGAGATGGGCCCTGTAGGCGGACGATCCGCGGAAGTCGGCCGGTGGGGCGAGCTCTCCGAGCCGCTGCGGATCCACCAGGACGGGTCTCGATGCGACCCCGGACGCGGCGATCCGGACGGTGCCGTCGGCGTCCCGGCAGGCCACCACCATCACGATCGGGGCGTCCATGGGCGTGCGAGCGGTTCCGTGCGCGGCGGCCCGCCCGCCCATCGGAACGGTGACGCTGGTGATGATGGAACCCTGGAGCAGGTGGCGGTCGTCGAGGACGGCGTCGAGCGGATGCTCGGCGTTCGAGCCGACCCGCGCGAGCCCGACCCTGGCGCCGAACGCGAGCAGGCCGGTGAGCAGGGGGCTCTCCGGATCCGCCATCCCGATGGTGCCGCCCACGGTGGCGGCATTGCGGATGGTGCTGGGCGCCTCGAGCCGGGCGAGCTCGCGGAGCACCTCGGGGACATGGCCGGAGTCGACGATCGACTGGAGACGTGTGGTCGCCCCCAGCCGAAGCCGCCCGGCATCCGCCCGGATGCCGTCGAGATCGAGCGCCTGCAGATCGACAGCCACCACGGGAGCCCGACCGGGCTGCGCGTTGACCCCCGTGCCCCCGCCGAGCACGACCGCGTCGGCACGGGCCGCGAGCGCGAGAGCTTCGTCGAGCGTGCGCGGCCGGAAGTAGCTCGTGATCACGTCAGAATCTTCACCCTTCGAGCCGTCCCTGGTACCGGTCGGGCGGCCGCCGGGCGAAGGCTCCGGCGCCGACGGTGACGACGGGCGACCGTGGCGCCCATTCTACCCGGCGCGAGCGGCGGTCCCACGCACGCGCCGCCGGGTGCTCCCGGCCGGCACCGCCGCAGCGCGGGGCACCGCCCGGTCGGCTCGCGCCGATGCGGCGCTGTTCCCGAAGGGAGATACTCGGTACGTGCCGAGAACCGCCATGGGCCGCTTCCGCGTCACCCTCATCCTGCTGCTGACCGTCCTGGTCGTCCAGTTCGTGGCCGGGATGATCGTGAACCTCTACGTCGCCTTTCCCGGCTCGCTCCCGGCGGGTTCGGCGTGGGCCTGGTCCTTCGCCCACACCGGCGTCGTCCCGCTGCACGTGGCGCTCGGCACGGTGATCCTGGTCCTCTCGCTCGCCGCCATCGAGTTCGCGCTCTGGGCGGAGCACCGGGCCGGCGCGCTCAGCGTCGGGGTGGGGTTCGTCTGCGTGGCGGTGGCGTACCTGGGCGGGATGTGGTTCCTGACCTACGGGCAGAGCGACCTGAGCTCGCTGGTGATGGCGCTCGGGTTCATCGCCGCGTGCGTCTCGTACACGATCGGTCTCCTGGTGACGCGACCCGACAGCCGCTGAGCGGGGGCAGGCGTTCCCGCCGACGCCCCACCGTCGCCGCCGGCGGGCAGCCGCCCCGCTCCGTCATCGCCGCCCGGAGAGCCTCGGCACGATGAAGGGTGTGGTCCGCCTGTACGCGAGGTATGCCTCCCCGAATCGCTCGGCCAGCTCCTGCTCCTCGAGGCGCTTGAGGTAGACCAGCAGGGTGGCGGCAAGGGCGAGGACGAAGGCCAGGCCCGCGGCGGTCCGCGCCGCGACGGCGATGCCGAGGTAGGCCAGGATCGCGCCGAGGGTCATCGGGTTGCGGCAGTAGCGGAAGGGACCCTCCGTGACGAGCTCCCGGGTGGGCATCACCGGCAGCGGCGTTCCCCGTCCCCGGTCCAGCTGGGTGTCGACCGACCAGAAGCCGAGAGCGAACCCTGCGACCGCCAGTACCCCGCCGAAGGCACGACTCGCGCCGGCGACGCCGAGGGGCGGCAGACCGAACCGCCGGTCGAGGCGCGGGCCGATCCCCGCCACGACGAACGGGAGCATCCCCAGGAACACGGGGGCCAGCAGGAGCATGACGGCGACCTGCGCCCGCTCGCTCCGCTCCGTCCGGGACCATCGCTCGTAGCGCGAGATCACGCTCCTGACCTCCGGGGGAAGCATGGCGCACGGTCTGCGCAATCGCGAGAGGCATGTGTCGTGAACCGGCGACCCAGGCTGAGGCGCCTGGATTCACCACGCCGGGACCGGGCGAGGGCCGCTGCGCGGCGGTCGGTGGTCGCCTGCGGTACCATCGCGCCCGTCGGCCGCCCGGCGTCCCCCGGGATCGGCTGCCAGTTCCGCACCATTCCCCGGGCGTCGACGTGCCCGCGGCCGGCGAGCGCCGGCGCACGCAGCCGGGTGGCCCGGGGGCCGTCGTCCGTCCGCACGAGGCAGCAGGCCGCATGTCCTTCGGGCTCCTCTTCCTGGTGTCGATCGTCGCCGGGTTCATCGGCGCGATGTCCGGCATGGGCGGCGGCGTGGTGCTGATCCCGGCCATGACGCTGCTCGGGATGAACATCAAGCAGGCCATCGCCATCAGCATCGTGTCGGTCATCGCCACGTCGAGCGGCTCCGCCTCGGCCTACGTGCGCGACCGGATCACGAACCTGAAGGTGGGCATGTTCCTGGAGATGTTCACCATCCTGGGGGCGCTCGTCGGGGCCACGATCACGCTCTCCACGGGCAACGCCATCCTCTTCATCCTCTTCGGGGTCGTGCTGCTCTTCTCGTGGGTCGCGCTCTTCGTGCAGCGCCACGAGGTGTGGCGTGCCCACCCCTGGCAGGATCGTTTCACGCGGTGGCTCCAGCTCGAGGGGAGCTACTACGACCAGCCCACCGCCCAGACCATCCAGTACCACGCGGTCCGCGCCTACTTCGGCGGCCCGCTGATGTTCGGGGCGGGCCTGATCGCCGGGATGCTGGGGATCGGCGCGGGCGCGCTCAAGGTGCTGATCCACGACCTCGTGATGGGGCTCCCCCCGAAGGTCTCGACCACGACCAGCAACCTGATCATCGGGGTGACCGCGCTGGCCGGGACGAGCGTCTACCTGGCCGCGGGCGTCATCGATCCGGGGCTGGTGGCCCCGGTGATGCTGGGGATCCTCCTCGGGGCCTTCGTGGGCACGCGGGTGCTGGTCCGGATGCGCAACGAGGCCGTGCGACGGTTCTTCCTCGTGGTCCTGCTCGTGCTCGGCGTCGAGATGGTGGTGCGCGGGCTGGGAGGCATCCTGTGAGCGGCGCGAGCCGGGAGCAGGAGCGCGCCAGCGCGCTCGAGGGCCGCATGGACGTGCTGGTGAGCTACGTCCTGCTGGGCGGCGTCCTCACCGCCGTCCTCTTCGTGGTCGTCGGCCTGGCCTGGCACTGGCTGAACACCGGCCAGCTCGGGGTGGACTACCGGATCTCGGGGATGAACCTCTTCGAGTTCGTGGTCGACGATCTCCGGCAGGTGGGGAGCGCGCAGCTGCGGCCGCGACTCCTGGTGAGCATCGGCATCGCCGCGCTGATGCTGACGCCCTACCTGCGGGTCTTCGCCTCGCTTCTCTTCTTCGCCTTCGCGGAGCACAACTGGAAGTACGTCGCCTTCACGGGGTTCGTGCTCTCGGTCCTCACCTACAGCCTCTTCCTGCGCTGACCCCGGCGGCCCGTCGCCAAGGTGCGGCGAACCCGTCCGAACTCGATGTCTGCGGTCCCGGATGCCGCGCTGCCAGGCGAGCCGAAACGATCAAGCTCACATGGGCGTGGTATGTTCGTCGCCATGACCGAGCCACGTCGCGACATCGCCGGGGGCGAGCGCCTGCGCATCGGCCCCTCCGCCGAGCGCCTCGGGCGCTCTCCCCGCATGGTGCGCTACCTCGAAGAGCACGGGGTGCTCCGACCCGAGCGGGGCCCCGGGCCGGGCGGGCATCGCCACTTCCCGCCCCCCGAGCTGGCCCTGGGCGCGGCTGCATCCCAGGCGCTCGACGCGGGTTACGCCAGTGCAGTGCTGCGGGCGCTGCGCGAGATGGCCGACCGACGCGTTGCCGCCGCCCTCGCGGATCCGGATCCGCTGGCCTGGTTCGAGCTGCTGGCCATCAGCCGGGCCGTGGAGGCGCAGGTCCGGGCACAGCTGCCGCCCCCGCCGCCCCCGCACCACGGTCCCCCGCCACCCCCGCCGCCCCATCTTCGTGGCGAGCGTTCCGCCGCTCCCTCTTCGGCGCCACCGCACGGCCACGAGCCGGCGGCTGCCCCGCCGTCGGCGCCGATGGACGAGGTCGCCGACGATCAGGGCGAGCCCGTGCCACAGCAATGGGACCGGTAGGCGTGTCCTGAGGGACTGCCAGGTCTCCGCTGCCCGGTCCGGACCACCCGCCCCGATGGCAACGCGCCAGATACCATTGCTGCGTCATATGCGACGCGCCATGCCTTGTGATATCTGACGTATATATGGTAAGTTCATGCCATCGGAGTCGATCGTCCGGGATCCAGAGCCCGGCCGACGGCTGCGATGGAAAGGAGTTCCGCGATGACCTGGGTGCCCTCCACCGCTGCCCCGGTGCTCCTCTCGCGCGAGATCGGCGACGAGAGCCCCCGATAGCCCCCTGGCGCTCCTCGGCGCCGTGGACCTCGGAGGCCGGGATCGAGCGGTCCCTGCCTCCCCTCCGCCCGGGGGGACCACCGCCACGCGCGATGCACCGGCCACCACCGTCGCTGCGCGGGAGCACCGGAGCCACCTCGCCGCCGCCGCGGCCGTGGGGCTCGCGCTCCTCGCCACCCCGGTCGTCGCCGCTCCCCTGGGACGGTTGCGCGACCCGTTCGTGCTGGTGCTCGTGCTGCCGCCCCTGGCCGCTGCGCTGGATGCGCTGGGCTGGAGCCGGGTCGCCGCCGACGGCCTCCGCAGGATCCGCTCGCCGCTCGCCCGCGCCCTGGGCGCCTATCTCGTGTGGCTCGCCACGAGCGCGCTCCTCACCCTCGACGTCGCCGCCGTGGCGGCGGCGTCGGTGGGTCTGGCGGTCGGCGGCCGGCGGAGCGCAGAGCGGGATGTCCAGCTCGGCGCGGCCATCGTCGGCTCGAACGTCGGCTCGCTGCTCTTCCCCTTCAGCAACCTCACCAACCTCGTGCTCCTGGTGGGTGCCGGGATCTCGTTCCGGGCCTACGTCGAAGCGGCGTTCTGGCCCCAGCTGGCGACGGCGCTGGGCGCCGGCGCGGTCCTGCTCTGGCGGAGCCGCCGGCGCCTCGCGGCCGAGGTGCCGATCCCCGACGCGGCCGCGGCGGGCAGTGTCGACGCCGCGGATCCAGGATCCGGGGCGCTGAGCCGCACGGCATGGCTCGCCGGTGGGATCGTGTTCGTCGGTGCGGTGGTCGCGGTCCTGGCGGGTTTCCGGGGCGGCGACCTCGCGGCCGTCTTCGCCCTCACCGCCGCGCTCGTGTCGGCCCTCGCGGCAGGAAGCGGCGAGAGCACCCCGCGCGCCCTGGGGCACAGCATCCCGGTGGCCGGCGTGGCGGTCATCCTCGGCGCGGCCCTGCTGGGCGGGCCGATGGCGACGCTCGCGGCGCACCTGCCCGTACCGGCGCGGGCGGCCCCCGGCCTCCCCGCGCTGGTCGGGGTGGCCCTCGTCGGTGGCTTGCTCGCCGCGCTCGCCAACAACCTCCCGGCGGCGGCGTTCGGCGCGGTCTGGCTGGCGGGCGCGCGGCCGGATCTCGTGGTGGCGTACCTGGTGGGCACGAACGTGCTCGCCCTGCTCACCCCGCACGGGTCGCTCGCCACCCTGCTCTGCCGGGCGGTGGCGGCGCGCGGCGGGCACGACCTGCCCCACGGACCTTACCTGCGGGCCGCCTGGCGCTTCGCGCTGGTCGGCGGTGCTGCCGCGCTCGCCGCCCTCGTGCTGCTCGGCTGAGGTTGAGGCGGGCGAGACGGCTCAAACCGCTGCTGCTCGGGCGGGACGCCCGGGCTCTCCGGGAGCGGGGCCGACAACCCCGCCGAGGCGGTGGTGCTCAGCTGCCCCAGCCGATGTCGGACACCACCTCGCCCACCAAGCGGTCCTGCCCCGTGGCGCGGGGTGCGACCCAGGTGTTGAACGCGCCCGGTCCGACGACCGCGGCGCCGGCGGCCGCGGCCTCCGGCGACGCCCAGCGGCCGACCACCACGATCTCCTGCGGGCCGGTCTTGACCAGCGTCTGGCCGACGAAGCCCTCGAGGCCCGCGAAGATCGCCGGCAGCTCGCGCTCGATGTCGGCCACCACCTCCTCGACGGGGACGGACAGCGTGATCCGGTTGACGACGACGATGTGCATGCGGTCGATCCCCCCCTCGGCACCGCCAGGTCGGCGGCGAACCCGCGAAGGATGCCAGAGATCCGCGACACGTGGCGCAGCGCGCCGGCGCGGCTCCCGACACGGCGCCCGCGCCGTTCGTCGTGCCCAGCTCGGCGCATCGCGGGCCGCGCCGCACGAGTGACGGAATCCCTTGACGATCGTGATACGGTCCATCGACTCGGCCACTGTCTCCCGCCCCATCCGGCAGGCCGAGCGGGTCCGAACAGGCCCGGGCGGGGGAAGCAGGGGGGATACACGTGGCCGTCATCATGGTCGAGGAACTCGCGGGCGCGGGCCCGGAGGCTGCCGAGCTCATCCGTCGGCTCGGCCTGCTCGAGAAGCTCAGAACGGCGCCGGGGTTCCTGGGGCACTGGAGCGGCACCACGAGCACCGGCTACCGCGTAGTCGAGGTCTGGGACTCCGCGGAAGCCCATCAGGCCTGGTACGACGGCAGCGTGAAGCCGAACCTGCCCCCCGGCATGGAACCCGCGCCGCCCACCTACGTCGATGTGATCCTGGAGGCTCGGCCCAGCTGACGGGCAGCGTCCGGCGTGGCTCGCGCCCGACCCGTGACGCGGGCCGCCCTACGGTCTCGGACGGGCGGGCGGCCGGTGCTCGGCGACGTGCTCCTGCCAGGGCGACCGTCCCTCGGGTCCCGGTTCTGAGCTGCCCTGCCAGCCGCACTCACAGGTGACCGTCCGGGCGCGGTGACTGGACTCGGCGATGACGTGCCGCTCGCCCGCCTGCGCCGGGCGGGGCGGCACGTTGCGCGGAAGGTTCATCTGCGGGCGCGGGCGGCGAAGCACTCGTTGCAGTACACGGGCTTGCCCGACGTCGGCTTGAAGGGAACCTGCGTCGGCTTGCCGCAGTTCGAGCAGGTCGCGTCGTGCATCTCGCGCGGGGCGCGGCCGTAGCCCGAGCCACGGTCGCCGTAACCTGCGCCGCCGCCGTAGCCACCACCCGACCCGCTGTCGCGCTGCGCCTTGCGCGCCGCACGACACGATGGGCAGCGGCGCGGCTCCGAGAAGCCGCGCTCGGCGTAGAAGGCCTGGTCGCCCTCACTGAAGGTGAACGACTGACCGCAGTCCGCGCAGGTCAGCGTCTTGTCGGCATACACGGGATGGCACTCCTTGTCTGCCGGCGTCGCGACGTTCTCGCGACGATGGGCAGAGAAGTGTCGAGGTGCCGGAGGTGTGAGCGTACCACGTGGCGCCCGGAGCCATCGACCCACGTGGCGCACGGAGCCATCGACACCGCGCCCGCCAGCCCGGGCGTGGACGCCGCACCCCGGTCGCGGTCTCCGCGTTCGCCGTGTCCGCCCTGTCGCCGCTCGGGAACCTCTCCCGCGCCACGCTCGCCGCCCTGGCCGGGATGTTCGCCGTGTCCGCCGTGCGGGCCCCTCGTCCACGGCTTCGCCTATCCGGCGTCAGAGGGTCTCAAGCCACTCGTCGATGGTCGACCGGAACAGGTCCGGCGCCTCGTACTGCGGCAGGTGGCCCTGGCCGGGCAGGACCGCGAGCCGGGCGGTGGGGATGGCCGCGGCGAGCGGGCGACCCCAGGTCGGCCCGCACATCCAGTCGTGCTCGCCGACGATCACGAGGGTGGGGCACGAGATCGCGCCAAGGAGCGGCCGGTAGTCCGCGTCCAACCAACCGCCCCGCCGGAACCACAGATCGTTGACGTCCTCGTTGATGCGCATCTCGCGACGCAGCCGGGCGATGTGCTCGCGGGCGAGGTCCGAGTCGGGCTCGGCGAAGTAGAAGGGCAGCTCGGCGCGGAAGGTCGCGACGTCCTGCGGCTCGGTCGGGTGCTCACGTCCGACCGCGATGCGGTACGCCGCGTACGCCCCGTCGAACCATGGGCGGTCGCGGAGCCGGTCCAGCGCGCGCTGCTGCTCGGCGTCGGCGGCCGCCGGGTCCACCGACCCGTTGCCGGCGAGCCCGGCCACCACGATGAGCCGGCGCACCGCCTCGGGGTGCATGGCCGCCCAGGCGGGCCCGACGAGGCCGCCCCAGGAGTGGCCCATGAGCGTCACCGGCCCGAGGCCGAGGGCCCGGCGGACCGCCTCCCAGAACGCGACATGCCCCTCCAGGTCGTAGTCCGAGCGGCGGCGCGGGGGCGACGTCCGTCCACAGCCGGGCGCATTGACCAGGTGGCAACGGAAGCGGTCGAGGACCGGCACCACGTCGGCGCGCGCGAGGTGGGCAGGGAGCCCCGGTCCGCCCTCGATCCAGACCAGCGGCTCGCCCTCCCCGAGCGCCTCCCACTCCACGACCTGCCCGTCGGGCAGCGCGGTCAGGTGCGCCAGTTCGATGCTCGGCAGGTCGGTCGCGTCAGGGAACGGGTACGTCAGCTGCGTGGTGCGCATCTCGTCCCCCACCTCCCCTGGCGGCGAGGCCCGCAAGGTCGTTGGCCCGTGGAGCGGGGCGGCGGCACCCGGCCGCGACCCGGGGCGTCCGGCGGTTCGACAGCCGCGTCACCACTCCTCCCGCGTTGCACGATGCAGTGTCGCGGGCCAGCGTTCCCCGAGCGTTCCGCGGCGCTCGACGGTGGGGTGAAACCCTCCGGGCCCGGCGGAATGGGAGCACCGCCCGGCGGCTGCAGGAGTATGGAGACGCGCAGTGGGTGCGACGACTGCGGCGGCACCGGCATTGCGATGCCGCCGCAGCTGGTTTGATACCCGGTCAGCGGCGACGGGTCAGACCGACCCTCGGATTGCCTGGAGCGCGAGCCGGACGGCCGTTGCCTCGGCGGCGAGGGCCTCGACGCGTTCCGAAGGCGCGTCCACGGTGCCCGCCCGGGCGTCGCCTTCGAGCGCCCGGCTCAGCTCGCTCAGCCGCGTCGCGCCCACGTTCGCGGCGCTCGACTTCAGGGAGTGCGCCGGACGGACGAGCGCCTCCACGGAGCCGGCTCCGACCGCGGCGCGAAGGGCGGCGAGCTGGTCGTCCGCATCCCGCAGGAACGTCTCGAGCAACTCGTCGAGGAACGCCTCGTCGCCGCCGGTGATCTCCAGGAGGTAGCGCAGGGCGCCGTGGTCGAGGGTCCCGCCGTCGGTCACGGACGTGCCCCGACCGATCCGGCGGGATCGGGCGACGCGGAATCGCCCGCCGCGGGCAGCCCCGTGACGGCGTAGACCGCGACCGGCCGGCTGAAGCCCTTCAGCGACAGCTCGCCGACCGGCTCCGCCAGCACGGAGCCCTCCCCTTCGGCCAGGGTCCGCTGCGCGACGAGGATCTGCCCGGCCGCGGCCTCCCCGCTCAGGCGCGAGGCCATGATGATCGCGTTGCCGATCGCGCCGTAGTCGTAGCGCCCCTCGAAGCCGATCCGTCCGAGCGTCGCGTATCCGGTCGCGATGCCGATGCCGATCTCGAGGACGTGGCCCCGCTTGCGCCAGTCCGCGACCATCTCGCCGAAGCGCTCCCGCATGGCGACGGCCATGCGCATCGCCCGGGCGGCGTGGTCGGGCTGGAGGAGCGGGTCGTTGAAGAAGGTCATGAAGCCGTCGCCGGCGAAGTGCTCGAGCGTGCCCTGGTGCTCCATGATGAGCTCGCCCATCGCCCGGTGGTAGGCGCGAAGGAAGCCGAGCACCTCCTCCGGCTCCGCGGTCTCGGAGAAGACGGTGAAGTTCCGCAGGTCGCAGAACATCGCCGTGATCTCGCGGCGGTGGCCGGCCAGGAGCTGCTCGCCATCGGGGCTCGAGATGAGGGCGGCCACCTGGGGCGAGAGGAACCCGGCCAGCTGGCGACGCTGGCGCTCGATCGTGGACAGGAGTCGCGCGTTGCCGATCCCGATCGCGGCCTGGTCGGCGAACGCCGTCGCCAGCCGCACCGCGCCGTCCTCGAACGGGCGCACCTCCGTGCGCGTGAGGGCGAGCACGCCGGCCACGTCGCGATCCTGCAGGATCGGCAGGCCGAGCAGGCTGCGCACGCCCGCCAGCCCGGCCCCCGCCTGCACGTAGTCGGGATCGGCGCGGACGTCGTCGATCCGGGCGACCTCGCCGGTCAGGGCGACCCGCCCGACGATCGAGTCGCGCGCGGGGCGGATCGGGTGCGCGCGCTCGTACTCGTCGAGCTCGGGATCGCCGCCCGCCGAGGCGACGACCTTGAACAGCCCATCCTCGGCGACGTAGGCGACCCCGTAGTCGGAGTGCGTGAGGCGCCGGGCCGCCGAGACGACCGCGTCCATCACGACCTGGAGGTCGAACGCCGAGCGGGTCATGATCCGGAGGACCTCGTCGACGGACCGCTGTTGCTCGGTCATCTCGCGCTCGAGATCGCGCAGGTGCTTCTCGGCGAGTGAGGCCTCGACGCGCGCGCGGAGGATCGACGGGTCGACGGTCTTGGGCAGGTAGTCGGTGGCGCCCATCTGGATGCAGCGGACCACGCTGTCGAGCTCGTCGACCCCCGAGATGACGATCACCGGCAGCTCGCGCAGGCGCTCGTCCGCCTTCATCGCGGCGAGCGTCCCGTAGCCGTCGAGGCCGGGCATGACGATGTCGAGCAGCACGAGGTCGACGCGCGGCGCGTCGGGGTCGCGCAGCACCGCCAGCGCCGCTGCACCGT
The DNA here is from genome assembly GCA_021785115.1 of Chloroflexota bacterium. Next base: position 24,610 of record JAJYGO010000289.1, read on the forward strand.
CGTCGGCCTCGAGCGCCTCGTGACCGATGGAGGCGAGCAGCCGGACGAGGAGCCGCCGGTTGAAGGCGGTGTCGTCGACCACGAGGATGCGGCCGGGGTCGCTCATGCCTGCGCCTCCGGGGTGGCGAGGTCCCGTGGGATCACGGCGCCGAGGGCGGCGACGAGCGCCTCCGGCCGGACCGGCTTCGAGATGTAGTCGTCCATGCCGGCCGCCAGGCACGTCTCACGGTCGCCCTCCATCGCGTTCGCCGTCATCGCCACGATCCGCGGGCCCGCGTCGCCCGGCCAGCGGCGGCGGATCCGTCGCGTCGCCTCGAGTCCGTCCACCTCGGGCATCTGGACGTCCATCAGCACCACGTCGTACGTGCTCCCCTCGAGCGCCGCGACGGCCTGCGCGCCGTTGGACGCCACGTCGGCCCGGTAGCCCATCCGCTCCAGGAGCCGGATGGCGAGCTTCTGGTTCACCGGGTTGTCCTCGGCCAGCAGGATGCGCAGGGGATGACGCGCGCCCAGGTCCCCGTCGAGCGGCGACGCCGCGGGCGGGCGGAGCGGCACGGACGGCGCCTGGCCGACGAGGGCGGTGACGAGCGCGTCGTGGAGCGCGGACGGCTTGACGGGCTTCACGAGGAAGGCTGCGACCGCGTCGTTGTCGCGCTCGTGGACGCCCAGCGACGAAAGCACGAGCACGGGGGTCGTCGCGCCCGCCGCCGAGGCCCGGATCGCCGCGGCCAGCGCGATCCCGTCCAGCTCGGGCATGTGCAGGTCGACGAGGGCCGCGTCGAAACGGCGTCCCGCGACGACCCACGACAGCGCCTCGCGCGGCGATCCGGTCGAGGCCGTCGTCATCCCCCACCGCCCGAGGAGCGCCTCGAGGATCCGTCGGTTGGTCGCGTTGTCGTCCACGACGAGGACGCTGCGCCCGGCCACGTCGAGCGATGCGATCGACGGAAGGGCTGCGACGGCGCCGACCGCGGCCGGCGCCCGGAAGGTCAGGGTGAAGGTGCTGCCGCGGCCCGCGATCCCGTCGCTGGCGACAACGAGCGAGCCGCCCATCGCCTCGGCCAGCCGCCGGCTGATCGCCAGCCCGAGGCCGGTCCCGCCGTAGCGCCGCGAGATCGACGCGTCGGCCTGGCTGAAGGACTGGAAGAGGCGACCCATCCGGTCGGCCGGGATGCCGATCCCCGTGTCCCGCACGGCGATCGTGAACGACCAGCCCTCGCCGGGGGCGCCGGCGTCCGGGGGCCGACCGGAGAGCGCGAGCTCGACCTCGCCGTGCTCCGTGAACTTGACGGCGTTGGACAGCAGGTTGAGCACGACCTGGCGGAGCCGTCCCGCGTCACCGACGACGGTCCTCGGCAGCCCGTCCTCGACGGCGTAGAGGAGCTCGAGGCCCTTGGCGGCCGCGGTCGGGGCCAGCACGTCCAGGGCGCCCTCGACGCAGGCGGCGAGCCCGAACGGCCGCCGCTCGAGCTCGACCTTCCCGGCCTCGATCTTCGAGAAGTCGAGGATGTCGTTGATGATCGTCAGCAGCGCATCGCCCGAGGTCCGGATGGTCTCGGCGTAGTCGCGCTGCTCGTCGTTCAGCGGCGTGTCCAGCAGCAGGCCGCTCATCCCGATGATCGCGTTCATCGGGGTGCGGATCTCGTGGCTCATCGACGCGAGGAACGTGCTCTTCGCGCGGTCGGCGGCCTCCGCCGCCTCGCGCGCCTCCCGGGCCTCGCGGAACAGGCGCGCGTTGTCGATCGCGATCGCCGCCTGCTGCGAGAGCCCGACGAGGAGGTCGAGGTCGGCCGTCCCGAACGGCGTCCCCGGCACGTCGCGCCAGACGGCCAGCGCCCCGATGACCCGCTCGTGGGCGACGAGCGAGGCGACCATCAGCCGGGCCTCGTCGTCGGGATCCGTGCCAGGGATGGTGACCGTCCGCGGGTCGATCGTGACGTCGTTCACGATCTCCGCCGTCCCGCGCGCCAGGACGTCGCCGATGATCCCCTCGCCGCTCACGATCGTGTCCGCGAGGATCTCGTCGGCGATGTCCCCGAGGGCGCTGATCGCCCTGAAGGTCGTGCCGTCCGCGTCGGCGAGGTAGAGGGCGCACGACGCGACGTCGAGGAGCGCCTCCGTCTGTTCCGTCACCCGCCGGAGGATGGCGGTCACCTCGAGCGTGCCGCCGATGTCGCGCCCGAGCTCCTCGAGGGCCGCCATCTCGCGCGCCCGGCGGTGGGCCTCCTCGTACAGCCGGGCGTTCTGGACGGCGGCCCCCACGTTGGCGGCGATCGTCCCGAGCAGCCGCGCGTCGGCCTCGCTGAAGCGGCCCTCGGTCGTGGTGCTCTGGACGCTGATCGCGCCGATCGCCCGCTCCCCGGCCAGGATCGGGACGCCGAGGTAGGACCGGGACCGGGTGCCCACGCCGCGCTCGCCCAGCGCGTCCCAGTCGGCGTCACGGTTGAGCAGCAGGTGTCCCATGGACGCGACGATCCGCGATGTCAGGCCGGTCCCGAACGGGATCGGCCGCTGCGGCTCGGTGACTCCCTCCTCGAAGTAGTAGGGGAACTCGATCAGGTCGGCGACCGGGTCGTGCAGGGCGACGTAGACGATGTCCGCCTGGAACAGCTCGCGCATCCGCTCGCCGACGAGCGCCATCAGCGGGTCGAGGTCGAGCTGGGACGCCACCGCCTGTCCGACGCTGTTGACGATGCCGAGCTCGGCCACGCGCCGCGTCGTCTCGGCGAACAGCCGGGCGTTCTCCAGCGCCACGCCCATGCTGGACGCCAGCGTGGAGAGCAGGCGTTCGTCCGCCGCGGTGAACGCGTGCGGCCGGAGGCTCTCGAGGTTGATGACGCCGATGACCCGGTCACCGGTGGAGATCGGCACGCCGAGCCACGACATTGGCATCGAGCCGCCGAGGTAGATCGCGCCGTGGGCGGCCATCTCATCCGCGTCGCCGAGGCGGAGCGGGGCGCGGGTCCGGACGACCGTCGAGACGAGACCCGCGCCGAGGAGCAGCGGCGGCGTGTGGATCCGTTCGCCCTCGTCGACCTCGTACGCGAACTGCATCTCCTCACCGCTCGCGTCGAGGAGGCCGATCGAGATGCTGCGGACGTCGAAGACGGCCCGGATCCGTTCGCCGACGAGCTCGGTGATCGCCTCGAATTCGAGCTGCCTGGCGATCGCGGTGCCGATCTCGTTGACGACCGCGAGCTCGGCGTTGCGCTGGCGGGTCTCCTCGAGCGCGCGGACGCGGGTGAGCGCCTGGGCGACGTGCTGGCCGACGTACGCGAGCAGATCGAGGTCGGACGCGTCGTAGCGCTCGCTGGCCCGGTACGTCTGCACGACGAGCAGGCCGATCGTCCTGCCGTCGGCGGCGAGCGGGACGCCGAGCCAGTCGCCCTCGGCGGTCGGGCCGAGCTGCTCGACCTCGCCCCGGCGCACGAGGTCCCAGTAGTCCTCGGGCTCGAGGAGCAGCGGCCGCCCGAGCCGCAGCGCATACGCGGTCACGCCGCGCGCCTGTCCCTCGCCGAACGGCTCCCAGGCGGTCGGGTCGGGGACGTCGGTGTCGACGGCGTCGACGTAGTACGGGTAGTTCATGAGGCCGCGATCGGCGTCGTAGAGGGCGATGTAGAAGTTCTCGGCGTGCATCAGCGAGCCGACGATCTCGTGGACCGCGGCGTAGAACGCGGGAAGATCGCGGGCCGCGCTGGCGGCATCGGCGATGCGGTAGAGGGCGTGCTGGACCCGCTCGGCGCGCTCGCGCTCTGCCTCGAGCTCCTCAAGCTCGGCGATGCGAGCCCGGGCGGCCGCCAGTTCGGCCGCCAGGCGGGCCGTGTCCTCGGTGGGCACCGCGGGGGTCCGGGCGCGGGACGGGCTCACGAGAACGCGGGCGGCAGCACGAGCGGAGCGGACGGGACGCGGGGACGCATGGCCACAGATCCTACCTCAGCCGCCCTCGAGGTTCCGCTCGCGAGGAGCGCGTGCGACAGCGATGACGACGAGCGCCGGCGGCGCGGGGACGGGCTCGACCTGGGTGTTGCCGGCCAGCGCGACGCAGACAACCGTGCGCAGGCTGCTCGCGCTCAACGCGTCGCCCAGCACGACCGCGACGGATCCTGGCGCCGCCCTCGCCCGCAGCGTCTCCCTATACTCGGGCCTGATGGCTGCGGACGCTCGGCGATGACCCTGCGCCTGCGGGGGCTCCTGCTCACGGTGGCGGAGACCCTCGTCCTCACGCTCTTCCTCTTCGTGGGGATCCAGACCGTGGTGGCCCAGCCGCGGCAGGTGCAGCAGGTGAGCATGGAGAACACCCTGCTGCCCAACCAGTACGTGCTGGTGGACAAGCTCACGCCGCGCTTCGAGCCCTACGGGCGCGGGGACATCGTGGTGTTCACCGAGCCCGGCGCCGCACCGGACGCCACCCCCCTCATCAAGCGCGTGATCGGCCTGCCCGGCGATACGGTGGATCTGGCCGGCGGACACGTGGTCATCAACGGCCACGCCCTCCAGGAGCCCTACGTGTACCCGGGCTCGGTCACCCTGCCCCTCACCGCCCAGACCCACTGGGTGATCCCGGCCGGGGACCTCTTCGTGCTGGGCGACCATCGCGAGGCCTCCCGCGACTCCCGGGCCTTCGGCCCGGTCCCCATCGCGAACGTCCTCGGGCGGGCCTGGCTGCGCTACTGGCCTCCCGGCACGTTCGGGGTGCTGGCCACCCCGCGCTACCCGGACCTGGCACCCTGAACGACGCCCGCAGGGTCAGCGAGAGGGCTTGGGCCGGGAAACCGGGTGCCGCACCACACCAGTGCTGACCGCACCTCGTGACTCCCGATGGGGACGTCTGATGTGGACATGCTGGCCGGGCCAGGGTGGATCGGACCGTAACGGAACCGCGGGCGACATGCCGTGTGGGGCGCGTGCCGGCGTCAGTTGCCGGCGGGCGACCTGCGTACGTGTTCGACTCCGCGACCGGGCAGCTGATCTGCGCGGGGCGGGCATTGGGCGCCCGCGTCGCCCCGAATGTCGGGCCGTGCCGAGGACGCTGTGACTGAAGCCGTCGGTTCACCCACGGGCGCGCTCGCGGCAGGAGTGGCACTGAAGGTGACGACCTCGTGACCGCGCAGCGCCTCGAGGAAGGGCTGGAAGCTGCCGCACACAAGGCAGCGCAGGGTCGAACCATCGACCTCCACCTCGCTGACCCCGGACGCCCGCTCGACCTGACGGATCGGGGGGACGCCGACGAAGCTGACTTCCACTCGTTGGATCGGTTGCTCTCTGGTCATGCTCACCAGCCTAGGAGGGCGCACCACAGCCAACATCAATGGGATTCGTGATCCGGTAGCGAGTCGACCGGTGCCGGGAGTTCCTGCCGTTCCCGGTCTCCTCGTCACGAGACCACGTCTCCCGGCCCGGGGCCCGCTTGGGCCGCCGGTCGGCGTCCGCTACTCCCCTGACGAGGCCATCCAGGCGGCGATCTGGGCCCGTGAGTTGCACCCCAGCTTGTTCAGGATGCTGCGGACGTGGCTGTCGACGGTGTGCTCCGAGATGAACAGGCGTGCCCCGATCTCCTTGTTGGTCAGGCCTTCGGCGACCAACCGGGCGACTTCTGTCTCGCGTTTCGCGAGCAGCCCGATGCCCGCACCCGCCGGGGCCACCGCGCCGGCGACGGGCTCCGATTCACCGAGGGCGAGCCGCACCGCGTCGTCCCGGCTCAGGCGACTTCCGGCCGCGAACTCGGTCTCGAACCTGGATTGCCCCAGTGCCGTGGTCGCCGACTCTCGGGCCTGGCTGGTCAGCGGCGCGAGGAATGGCATGACGTGCCCCCCGGCCGCGGTGCGGACGGCCTGCCCAGCCCCAAGGAGCTGCGCCGCGAGCCGTGCCTGCCCGGACCTGGCGGCATGGCAGCCCAGCGCGTCGAGCAGGTACGCCTGCTGCACCCGGTCATCGAGCTGCTGGGCGATCTGCAGCGCCTCCGCGAACAGGGGCTTCGACGCGGCGAGCTCACCGACCATGAAGGCGGCCATGCCGAGGTGCATCAGCCAGGTCTTGAGCCCGTAGGGGTCGCCCACCTCCCGGCTGAGACGCACGCCTTCGGAGGATGCGGACCTGACCGCGTCGAGGTCGCGCTCGAAGAGACCGCCGAACGCCCGCGCCTGCAGCACCGCGAGGGCGGCTCCGACATCATCGAGCTCCGCCGACACCGCCCGAGCCTCGTCGAGCAGGCGCCGGGCGGATGCCCGATCGCCGGCCATGTGCGCACCGATCGAGGCCATCGACAGCGACTCCGCCAGCGGGCGGCGACGACCGGCTGCCCGGTTCGCGGCTGCCGCGCGTTCGAGGGGCGCCATGGCGGCCGTCGGATCGACCAGCAGCACGGCCAGCATGCCCCGCATGTACTCGGCCCGAGCCTGCGGCTCCGGATCGCCGGGCCCAATCGCGAGGAGCGCATCCAGCCACCGGATGCCCTCGGTGGTCGCACGCGTGTACCAGAACCAGCGGAGGGAGGCCGCGAGATCCATCCCTCGTGAGACGTCCCCGTGGGCCAGGCACCGCCGCAGGACCGAGCGGATGTTGTCGATCTCGAGATCCATCCAGGCGAGCCACTCGACCAGCCGATACCGGGCACCCTCTGCCGACTGACGACACCGCGACACGTAGTACTCGGTGCACCGCTGCTCGACGGCGTCCTCATCGCCTGCCTCCCGCAGCTTGAGGCCGGCGAACTCGCGCATCGTTTCGTGGAGCCGATAGCAGGCTGAGCCGGGCGTCTCCTCCCTCACCACGAGCGACTTGTCGACGAGCGACGAGAGCAGGTCCAGCGTCCGCGCCGTCGGCACATCGTCGGACGTGCACACCGACTCGACGTCCTCGAGCGTGAACCTGCCGGCGAACACGCACAGCCGCCGCAGGAGCATCCGCTCGTCCGGTCCCAGGAGGTCGTGGCTCCACTCGATGGTGGTTCGCAGCGTCTGGTGACGCGGCAGCGCGGCACGGCTTCCGCCCGTGAGCAGCGCGAACCGGTCGCTCAAGCGTTGGAGCATCTGCTCGACGGCGAGGACCCGCGTCCTGACCGCCGCGAGCTCGATGGCGAGCGGCAGGCCGTCGAGCCGGCGGCACAGGTCGACGACCGCCGCGCGGTTGGAGGCGGTCAGCTCGAATCTGCCCGCTGCCGCCGAGGCCCGCTCGACGAACAGCGCGACCGACTCGTTCTGGCGGAGGCGATCGAGGGGCTCATCGACCTCCACCGGAGGCAGGTCCAGGGGTGGGACGGGGAGCACGTGCTCGCCCGGTACCGACAGCGGCTCGCGGCTCGTGGCGATGACGCGCACGCGGGGCGCGGCCTGGAGGATGTCGGCCACGAGGGGCGCGGCAGCGTCGAGCAGGTGTTCGCAGTTGTCCACCACGAGCAGCAGCTGCCTGTCGTGGAGGTACGAGAGGAGCAGGGCCCGCGGCTCGGTCGCGGACTGGTCGCGCAACCCCAGGGCGGCCAGCGCGGCGTTGCCGACAAGTGCCGGATCCCGCACGTCAGCGAGCTCCAGCATCCAGGCGCCGTCCGCGAAGCCTCGCGCCAGGTCGGCCCCGATGTGGATCGCGAGGCGGGTCTTGCCGACCCCGCCCGGGCCGACGAGGCTGACCAGGCGGGCCGTGGCGAGCTTCTTCCGCAGTTCGGCAAGCTCACGGCGGCGGCCGATGAAGCTCGTCGCCTCGGCCGGCAGGTTGCCTGGACGGCGCGTGGGCCTGGCCATGTTGGCTGCACGGTACACGCGCGCAGGCGGCCGATGTGCGCGGACTCGCTACCGGATCACGAATTCCATCGATGCCAGTACACCCCCGCGGCTCCTAGCGTGGCGAGCATGACACGGGGGCCTGCACGGGACGAGTGAGCCCGGCGCGCCGTCGAGCGTGACCAGGCTCGCTGGACCTGGGTGGGGCGAGCGAAACACGAAGACAGGGGAGAAGAACATGGATCCGAACCGAAGGGCTGGCGTCGCCGCAGGCGTGCTGTTCATCGTTGCGACGGTCGCCGACCTGATCTCGCGCGCGCTGGTGCAGCCGGTCCTGGGCGCTCAGGACTACCTCGTCAGAGTCTCGGCCAACGAGGGCCAGGTCCTGCTCGGAGCGCTCTTCCTGGTGATCGGGGCTGTTGCGGCGGCCGCGATCGCGATTGCGCTGTACCCGGTCCTGAGGAAGCACAACGAGGCCCTGGCGCTGGGATCGGTTGGCTTCCGGCTCATCGAAGGTGGGCTCTACCTCGGCATCGTCGTCTGCCTGCTGCTGCTGGTCGCCTTGAGCCGGGAATCTGAGAGCGCGGGAGCCGCGGCTCTATCCGCCCGCGACGTGGCCGGGACGCTGTTGATGGCGGGCCGTGATGCACTGGGCGAGGTTGCCGTGCTGGCCTTTGGCCTCGGGGCGCTCATGTACTACGGGGTGTTCTACCGAACACGCTTGCTCCCTCGGTGGCTGTCGGCCTGGGGCATCCTGGCCATCGTGCTGGTCATGGCGTCC
>JAJYGO010000286.1 GCA_021785115.1 Chloroflexota bacterium
CAGGGCCGCGAAGGCCACACCAAAGCAGACCGGCAGGTTCGCGCGCCCCACGTGCTCGAACATGCCCACCAACGCGACCGCGTCGAAGCGCCCCAGCGTGGCGAGATCGCGGTAGTCGCGCACCTCCACGCGGACGCGTTGGGCCAGCCCCTCGCGCTGGGCCCTCGCCTGGGCGTAGGTCGCCTGTGGTTCGCTCAGCGTGATCCCGGTGGCCTCCCCCCCGTGGCGCTCGGCCGCGAAGCAGATGAGCGAGCCCCAGCCGCAGCCGATGTCGAGCAGGCGCATGCCAGGCTCGAGGCGGAGCTTGCGGCAGACCAGGTCGAGTTTTGCCTCCTGGGCAGCGTCGAGCGCCTCTGCGGGGTCCGAGGTCGACTCGAAGTAGGCGCACGAGTAGGTCAGGCGCCGGTCAAGCCAGAGCGCGTAGAACGGATTGCCGACGTCATAGTGGAAGCGGACGGCGGCGAGATCGCGGACACGCGAATGCCGTGGCCCGCGCAGGCGGGCCACGCGGGCGAGCTCGTGCCCGAGCCCGGCGCCGCGGCGGAGGGCCAGCCCCCAGCGCAGCAGCCTGCGGAGGTCCGAGGCGCCCAGGCGACGCAGGTCGAGGGCCTGCCCCGTGTCGACCGCGGCGCCGACGTCGCCGCGCAGGAACGCTTCACCCAGGGCGTCCGGCGTGGGCGGCCAGAGGAGGCGTCCGAGCGCGTCAGGATCGGCGATCACGACGCGCGCCACGGGGGCGGCCTCCCCGGCTGGCTGCGTCGTCGCCGGCCAGCCGGCACGGACCAGCTCGACCGGAGCGTCGGGCGGTGGCGCCCGCCGCAGCAGGCCCAGCGTGGCGCGAGCGAGCGTCGCCCGTCCGCCGCGGACCGGCGACGCGTCGGCTCGGGCCTGCGGGATGAGCTCGAGGACTGCCGTGGCGGCGGTGTCATCCGGCGCCATAGCGACGGATCCCTTCGAGCCTCGTCCGCTTCAACAGCAGCGCATTCACGGCGACCAGGAACGAGCTGCCCGCCATGCTGATGGCCGCGATCTCGGGCCGGAGGAGCAGGCCGAACGCGGGGTAGAAGAGGCCGGCGGCGATGGGGAATGCGACGGTGTTGTACCCCACCGCCCAGACCAGGTTCTGGCGCATCTTGCGGACCGTTGCGCGCGAGAGGGCGATCGCGCCGAGGACATCCACCGGGTCGCTCTTCATGAGCACCACCTCAGCCGCCTCCACCGCGACGTCCGTGCCCGCCCCGATGGCGATCCCGACGTCGGCCTGCACCAGCGCAGGTGCGTCGTTGATCCCGTCGCCCACCATGGCGACGAGGACACCGGAGGCCTGGAGCTCCTTGACCCGGTCGGCCTTCTGGCCCGGCAGCACCTCGGCGAACACGGTGTCGATCCCGAGCTCGGCGCCGATTCGGTCGGCGGTGGCCCGGTTGTCGCCGGTGAGCATCGCGACCCGAACCCCGATCCGATGCAGGCGCTCGATCGCCTCCCTCGCCGAAGGGCGGACGGCGTCCGCGATGGCGATGATCCCGGCGGCGTCGCCGTCGACGGCGACCCGCACGACGGTGCGCCCGGCGCCCTCAAGCTCGGCCGCCCGCGCGCTCAGCCCCTCGAAGTCGACGCCGCGGTCGCGCATGAGCGTCGCGTTGCCGATCACGACGGTACGTCCGTCGACCCGTGCCTCCAGGCCATGGCCGGGCACGGCCTGGAAGTCGGTCGCGTCGCCGACAGCAAGGCCGCGCTCCTTCGCCGAGGCCACGACCGCCGCGGCCAGGGGATGCTCGCTCGACGCCTCGGCAGACGCCGCCAACCGGAGGAGTTCTTCCTGGGACACGGGGTTCCCGGTGGCGACGAGGTCGACCACCCGGGGCTCGCCGACGGTGAGGGTGCCAGTCTTGTCGAAGATGACGACCCCCACCTTCGACGCCTGTTCGAGCGCGGCGGCGTTCTTGAAGAGGATGCCGTTGAGCGCGCCCAAGCCCGTCCCGACCATAATGGCCGTCGGGGTGGCGAGGCCGAGGGCATCGGGGCAGGCGATGATGACCACGGTGATGGCCAGCGTGAGGGCGAAGATGAAGGTGGCGCCGCCCACCCAGTACCAGCCGGCGAAGGTGAGGAGCCCGAAGACGACCGCCGCGGCGACCAGCCACTGGGCGGCCCGGTCGGCAAGGCGCTGCGCGGGCGCCTTGGAGTTCTGCGCGAGCTGGACCAGCCGCACGATCTGCGCGAGGGCGGTATCGGCGCCAACCTTGGTGGCCCGGAAGCGGAACGTGCCGGTCTTGTTGATCGTCGCGCCGATGACGGCCGAGCCCGCCGTCTTGTCCACGGGCACGCTCTCGCCCGTGATCATCGACTCGTCCACCGACGAACTGCCATCGGTGACGATCCCGTCGACCGGGATCTTGTCGCCCGGCCGGATGAGCACGATGTCGTCGGGTATGACCTCGGAGGTGGCGATCTCCACCGGCTCGCCGTTGCGGATCACGGTGGCCTTCGCCGGAGCCAAGTCGAGCAGGGCCTTGATCGCGTCGGATGCCCCGGCGCGGGCGCGCATCTCGAGCCAGTGCCCCAACAGCACGAACGTCAGCAGCAACACCGAGGCCTCGTAGAAGACCTCGCCGTTGAAGAGGAATGTGGCGGCGACGCTGAAGAGGTACCCCGAACCCACCGAGAGGGCCACTAGGACGGACATGTCGAGGGTCCGACGGCGGATGGCTCGGTATGCCCCCGTGAAGAACATCTGGCCGCTCCACAGCACGGCTGGCGTGGAAAGCAGGAAGAGGAGGATCTTTGGGTCGACGCCGAACGGCGTGCCCAGCCGGATGCCGAAGACCTGGGTCGCCAGCGGCGAGTACAGGAAGACCGGGATCGCGAGCACGAGCGCGACGAGGAACCGGTTGCGCATGTCGCGCACCATGCCGGCCATGCTCATCCCGGCGCCGTGGCCCATCTCGTGGGCCACGGCGGCCATCTCTCCGGCGGGTTGTCCTGCCGCGGCAGGGGCCATTGCGTGGCCGGCGTGCGCGGCAGCGGGCATGGCGTGCCCGGCATGCTCCGCGGCCGTGGGCGCGGCGGCGTGCTCCGGTTGGTGCGGCACGGCGCTCCCGATGGCCGCCGGCGCCTCGCCAGGGCACAGGTGGCACGGCACGACCTCGCCGCCGCAGCTGCAGCCGAAGTCCTGGATCCGCTCGCGTACGGCGTCCGCGGTGGTGACGCCCTCGTGGTATCGGACGGTGACCTGCTGGGCGACCGGGTTGGCCTCGGCGGCAAGCACGCCCGACTGGCGCAGCAGGTGCAACTCCAGCGCGTGAGCGCTGCTCGCTCGGAGGAGGCCGCCAGCCTCGAAGATCGCCTCGGCCACCATCGGTACTCCCTGTGCGACGGGTCCATCACGCCGGTTCTACTACGCGCGTCGGTCGGTGGCGCCGCATGAGCGCCCGACCCGCGACGCCGAATCGCGCGTGGCCGTCACGAACGGTCAAGTTGACGGCGCGAGGTGAGCCCTTCCTGAGCGGGCGCTGAGCGGTTCGCGAATCCCTGTCCGGTCCCGCCGCCCCGCACGCACCGCAGGGTGGCGGCGAATCGTGGGTCCGTGGATGTCTCAGCACGTGTTCATTCCAGTCTCAGGTTCTGTTGGGAAGCTCGCAGCATCGACAACGGGTCCGGCTGAACGGCGGACCAGCGGCCAGCCGGGCCGCACCAGACGTCTGACAGGAGTGTCGGAAATGGATCGCTCATCTGGTCACACGCCATCGTTCGAGGGCGACGCGCGGCCGCTGCTCATCGGACTCCTCGCCATCCAGGCATTCCTGGGCTACGAGTGGCTCATGTCGGGCATCTCCAAGGTGCTCGCGGGCGACTTTGCCTCCGGGCTCGCCGGCACCCTGTCCGATCAGTCGAAGGGCCTGACCGGCTGGTACAAGTCGTTCCTCGACGCCGTGGTGATCCCCCACGGCCAGCTCTTCGGCTATCTCGTGATGGCAGGAGAACTGGCCCTTGGTATCGTCCTGATCTCGGCGTCGGTGATCTGGTTGACGCGCTGGTCGCGCCTCTCCGCCCGCGGCCGGTCCATCCTCCTGTCGTTCATCGTCCTCGCCGGCGTCGTGGCGATCTTCATGAACATCAACTTCCATCTGATGAGCGGCGCAAACCATCCGTGGATCGTGGCCGCCGACCCGAACGGCGAGGGGATCGACCTCGACAGCGTCATGCCGATCATCCAGGCGATCATCGCCGCGGTGAGCCTGCGCTACCTGGTCGCGCTCCGTGGGGCAGCCTGCGCCACCGCCTCCGCGCCCTCCCGGGTGCTGGCAGCCTGACGACGCACCGGTGCGAGGACGACGCGTCGGAGCGTGTCGGTCGGCGCCGAGCGTCGGACGGTCGGTGCACCGCGACCAGCTGCGTCGGAGCGACGGGACGATCCTCGTGGATCGGTTCGACGCCGCTCGGCGGCGCGGGCTTGACCCAATCTTGACCCCCGGCGACATGCGAGCTTGACGTCGCGGCCGCACGCTCTGTGATGTCGGCGCGGGCCGACGCTGAGGTGCGAACCGTAGGAGGTGCTCCCATGATGGGAAGTCTTGGCTGGGGCATGGGCCTCGCCGGCGGGGTGTGGATGATCGGGGGGCTGATCCTGTTCGCCGGGCTCGTGGCGCTCTTCGTGCGGGCCCTGGTTGGGCCGACCAACCGGGAGAGCGGAGGAGCTCGCGCCCCGCAGCCGACCGCGCTGGAGATCCTGCGCGAGCGGTTCGCGCGCGGCGAGATCACCGACACCGAGTTCGACCAGGCGAAGACGACCCTGGGGCACGCCTGATGCGCCGCGTGACGCTCGGCCGACTGGCCGCCGGTCTGCTCGCGCTCGGCCTCGTGCTGCTCCTCGCGGGCGTCGTCCTGGGGGCGACGAGCCCCACCGGGTCGGCGTCGTGGTCGGGCCCTGGCGCGGGCTGGGGTTCGTTCGGGTTCATGGGGCCGGGCATGATGGGTGGCGGCAACGGCATGGGGCAAGCCATGGGCAGCGCCCTGGCGGGTCGGGTCGGGCAGCCCATCGCGCAGGCCGAGGCGACCGCCCTGGGCGCCGCGGTGCCGGCGGGCGCGACCGTGGACCAGGCCGCCAAGCAGATCACGTTCCAGACGAGCGAGGTCCGCCTCGCCGTCCTGGCCAGTCCGCCCGACGGGAAGGACCTGACGTTCCGCATCGCGGGTCTCGAGAACCCGACCATCATCGTGCCGCGCGGTGCGACCGTGACCGTGCAACTCATCAACGCCGATCCCGACATGAGCCACAACTGGGCCGTTGTGAGCGGCGCGGCCCCGTTCTCGTACATGAGCATGATGACCGAGCGGGCCTTCGCGGGGGCCTCCTCGGCCCCACTGGGCGACCCGACCTCGGCCGGCCTGCCGAGCGTGACCATCAGCTTCACCGCCACCACCGCGGGCACCTACACCTACCTCTGCCAGGTGCCTGGCCATGCCGCCCAGGGGATGTACGGTACGTTCCAGGTCGCCGGGGCCTGAGCCAAGAAGCCCGTAGGCCGGGGCTCCCAGCACGGCGGGGCTCCCGGCCCCCGGCTCACCGACCCTGGCGACGGGTCCTCCGTGGCCACTTCTCCGTGGGCTCTCACGTGTGGCTCAGGTGCCCGTGCCAACCTGAGGTCATGGACAACCCGTCGGTCCCGTCTCGGCCGGGCCAGCCCGATCCCGCAGCGATCACCCTCGGCACCGGCTGGCTGATGCCGGCGGCGATCGTCACATTCGTCCTCGCCACGGGCTACCTGCCGGCGCACGCGAAGGGCGCGCCCGGCTTCGGCGCGCTCCTCGCGCTCGTCGCCACCCTCTACGCCGCCGGGCTCGTGATTGCCGCACCCAGGCTGGCGCGCAGCGCGATCCTGCGGCTGGCCGGGCGGCCCTTCCGCGTGGTTCTCCTCGGGGCCGGCGACGACGCGCTCACCGATCCCGGCGTCGCGGGCCGGTGGCGATTGCTCGCGATCGCCACCGGTGGGGCCGTGTCGCTCCTGGTGCTCCTCGCGGCACTCCGGCTCGCGTCGGTCGTCTCGGTGGATGCCTACCCACACGCGCTCGCGGCCGTCGCCGCCTCCGTGGCCTTGCTCTCGGCGCTGGGAACACTGGTCCCAGCGCCTCCCTTCGTGGGCTGGTCGCTACTCCTGACGGTCCTCGATCTGACGGGTGCCACTCCTCGCGCGCGCATCCGCCGGGCTGCGCGAGCCGGTCGCCTGGTCGCGACGCCGGCCATCGCGGCGGCTGCGGCATTGGGCACGTTGCTCGATCCATGGATGGCGATCCCCCTCGGCCTGCTCGCGGTCGCGCACGTGTGGCACGCCACCACGCTCGAAGTCGGCCGAGATAGTCTGCAGCGCTTCCTCGAGGCCCACACCGTGGGAGACCTGGCGCGTCCGCCGCTCCTGCGGGTGCGGCCCGACGACATCATCGCGACGGCGACGCTCGGCGGCCGTGGCGCCAGGGGCGCGGTGTTCGTGGAGGACGACCGTTCCCTCGTCGGAGCCATCGGCACGCGCCGGTTGATCCGGACGCTCGGCGACCGCCGTGCCGGCGTCGCATGGCGGACGTCGATGGTGCCCGTCGCGCAGCTCCCGTGGCGCCGCCGCAACGAACCCGCAGGCTGCGTGATCGAGGCGCTCCATGCCTCCGGAGTGGTGCTCGTGCTCAACGAGCGCGAAACCTGGGCCATCGAGGAGGACGACCTGTTCGATCAGGCCGCCGCCTGGGTCCGCGCGACCGATCCTCCGGGTCGTCAGCACGCCAGCGGGGCCACCCGAGCATCACGGGTCTCCTCGGACACCGGCCCGCACTGCCAGCAGCCCATCAGGGACGGTCTCAGGTCTCTCTCACGAACACCTCAAGCCCGTCTCATCCGTGTCCTGCAGGATGTCCTGATGAGGGGGCGTATGGCATGACATGGGGTCGCTGGCCTGGTTGCCGTTCTCGGCCGCTGGCTTTCGTCAGGATCACCGAGCTCGGATCCGATTCCGCCAGTCGCACCGCGGCGCGGAACGTCATCGACGACACTCGCGCCTCGCCCGATCGGCTCGACGCGCGGGCGGGGCAGCCGCTCCCGGTCGACCTGGGTACCCGGGGCGGCGAACGCCGCGGCTTGGCGGTTCCTTCGATTCCCAGGCCTGGACTCCAGGGGTGCGAGGCCTGGGCCGATCCGGGCCAGGCGACGACCTTCACCCAGCAGTTGGACGCGCCCGGGACGCACGAGTTCATATGGCCGACCCGGGCGCCGCGGCGGTCGGCATGACCGGGGCGATCTCCGTCTCACCATGAGCACTGGATCGGGCGGCGCAGGATTTGCATCTCGCTCGGGGGAAGCTCGGACTCCACTCGAGCGACACGCGGCCGTACGCCATGCACAGCGGGCCGCTGGCCAGGCCGGCGGGCTCGCGTCGATGATCGCGAGCGGCAGACCTTTCGACGAGGTCGCGCTCCAGGTGCTGGCGGTGCGCGGCTCGCTCGACTCCCTGCTCATCCGCCTGCTCGAGCTCGAGCTCGACGGCTGCCTGCCGTCCGGCGATGAACGGGTCGAGGTCGGCGCACTTGTCAACGCGGCCCTCGGTCGCCGA
>JAJYGO010000475.1 GCA_021785115.1 Chloroflexota bacterium
GCGGTGAGCGGTGCCCAGGCGGCACGCCGGGCGTCCCGGAGCTGCTCGGCGGTAAACGCGAGGCCGCCCGCGGCCGCGGTCGTGACGGCGGCCTCGATGTCCTCTGTCTCGGACGTCTTGAGGAGGAACCCGCTCGCACCCATCGCGATGGCCGCGGACACGTACTCGGGGGATACGAAGCTCGAGAGCACGACGAAGGCCGGCCCCTCGCCGTCCGACTCGCGCAGGAGCTCGACGCCCGACCCGTCCGGCAGCCGCAGGTCGAGGAGCACGACGTCGGACGGCGTCGAGGCGAACAGCGCCCGCGCCTCGGCGAGGGTCTTGGCCGACCCGACCAGCTCCATGCCCTCTCGGGCGCCGAGCGCGGCGAGAAGCCCGCGGGTGACCACGGGGTGATCCTCGACGATGGCCACGCGGACGCTCATGCGGACCACCGGAGACGGACGGTCGTGCGTCCGGGGCGCGATTCGATGGTGATCTGAGCGCCGATGGCCTCGGCGCGGCGCCGCATCGACGGGATCCCCAGGCGCCCCTCAGCGAGGGCCTCTCCGGCCCTCGGAGGCGGCATCCCGGGCCCGTCGTCGGTGACGTCGAGCGCGATGGCGTGGTGCGACACCGACCCGGTCACGGCGACACGGCTGCCGGGCGCGTGCTTCGCGGCGTTCGCGAGCGCCTCCTGCACCACCCGGAACGCGGCGAGCTCGACCTCGGCCGGGGGACGGCCGGCCGCGCCGTAGCCGGACGCGTTCTCGATCACCGCCGTCGCTTCGATGCCGCCAGCACGGCGGCATCCGTCCTCGATGGCTGGGACCAGGCCCAGGTCGTCGAGGACCGGCGGGCGCAGGTCCGTGGCGACCGTGCGGAGCCGCGTAGCCACCTCCCGCAGCGACTCGCGCGCCTGGGCACGGTCAGCAGTCGGATCATCGAGCGAGCGGATCACGCCCGCGATCGCCTGGAGCGGGTCGTCATGGATGTCTCGGGCGATCCTTGCCCGCTCCTCCTCTGTGGCACGGATCGACTCGCGCTCCCGCAGGTCGGCAAAGACGAGCCGGTCGGCGAGCCTCGGAATGATGCGCCGAGCGGGCGCGTACACGGCGATCGGCAGGAGCGACGCTAGGAGGGTGACGGGGAGAGGCGCGTCGAGGGTCGCGAGCGACACGAAGACGACAGCTGAGGCGGCGACCACCGCGATGTCCAGGAACTGGGTCTGCGACGCCAGGCGGACGGCGCGCTGCCGGTTCACGTCGGCAGCCCTCGCCGCAGCGACGACCCCGCCCACGACCGTGAGAGCCGCTGCGCCCGCTCCGACGGGGAGGGGACTCCAGGCGTGGGACAGCCGCAGGTCGACCCACCAAGCGCCGACGACCGTGGCCGCGGCGAGCCATAGCATGACGAGAGCCCGCCGCCGGGTCGCCCTGCCAACAGCTTCCACCGGGGGCGCCACGACGCCGAGCAGGACGACGGCGGCTGAGGGAGTCGAGGGGTCCGCGAGGTACAGGGGCAGGGCCGCGCACGCGAGTGCCACCACGACCAGTGCCGGGGCACGGCGGCTGCGGCGGGCCGAGAGGCCGAACCCGAAGAGTGCCGCCACGATCGCGCCGAGCGCCAGCGGCGCCGTAACGCGCAGGCGCACCTCGGGCCCGCGCTCGCTCGCCTCGAGCTGGCCGGACGCGTCGGCGACGGTGATCGCCGCACCGCCGGGCTGGCCCGCCCCGCGGGTGGAGACCACTCGGTCGCCGGGTCGGACGCCGTACGCCCACCCGTACTCCTGCGGGTCGACCGAGAGCACGACGGAGCCTGTCCCATCGACCGTGATCCCCGGCTCGAGCACCGCGGTGGCGGCCACGGCGAGCGAGTAGACGCCGCACGCGAGCGCGACGACCGCGACCGCCGCGGTCCATGACGGCCTCATCGTGTGGCTCGAGCTGCGCGCGGTCGATGGGGTGGAACCCTCGGCCCGGGCAAGGGAGCCGCCCCATCGCTCTGACGGCCGTCTCGGCTCACGCTCGACGCGCGTCCGCCGCCACGCCGAGCCGAGGGGTTCCCATGCACCGTGCCGCCATCGTCCTCGCCATCGCGGGGCTCATGTCTGCTGCTGCGCCCGCCGCCGCGTCAGGCGCCCAGTCGAGCATCGCCGCCGACCTGGAGGGCAGCCCTATCGCGGTCACCATGATCGCCGACTACTACTGCCATGACCGCGACTTCCCGCGCATCCACTGCTTCCGCTCTGCCGCCGCGCTCGAGCGCGCCCGTGCCGCGGGTCCCTCCGCGAGCTCGGCCACGACCGCGCCGGCAACAGCGTCCGCCTCCAGCGACTACGTGGAGATCTTCTCATCCCAGCTCTACCAGGGATCGTACATGGTCATCTCCCAGAACTACGATGCACTGGCGCTCATCGGCTGGAACGACCGGATCGAGTCCTACATCGCCATCAACAACGCGTCCGGCGTCTTCTACACGGACTGGTTCCACGGCGGATACCTCCTCACGTTCTGCTGCAACGGGTACGCGCCGACCCTCTCCCCCACCTTCAACAACGCAATCAGCTCGGTGTACCGCACGTAACGCCGGCGCTGGCCGCTGGCGTCCACATCCGCCGAGGCCTCGCCGACGCCGCTCGTGCCCGACGGCCGCTGCCATCGGATGGTCGACGACGGCCCGCCGCCCGACGCGGACCAGAGGGTTCCGAAGCGCATGCCTTGAAGCGGCACGTGACGTCTAGCGACGATCGGCCTCCCCCTGGCGCACGAGCTCGGGCACACCCTCGGGCTTGGCCACCGCGACACGAACGCCGGCATGTCGATGATGTGCGGGGCACAGTCGACGCCGACCAACGAGCTGGACTTCAACGGCAACCACGACTGGACGCCGAGATCAGCGCTCGCGCGGTCGTGGGTCTTTACCTGACCACCGGGCACGGCTCCTGGAACACGCCCGACCGGGCCGATGAGCGCGAAAGGCGTGGCCGGTCAACTTCGGGCGGCCGGCTACCGCAGAGCCCACCGCGCACGGGCGATGACGCCAATCAGAAACGTTCCCGCGGCCGCCGCCATTGCCGCCGCGTTCGTCCCTGGCGCGCCTATCCATGCCCACGCTGCCGGGTTGTCCACGTCACTTCCGCCCCCGACGACCAACACAAATGTGAAGTAGATCGCCGGCACGATGGCAGCGCTTCCCCACCCACCGAACGACGCCGAAATGAGCATCATCCCTGTGTAGGTCAATGCCGCCCGCGCCGCGACGAGGCCGGCGGCCGCGAGTCCGGCTGCACAGAGGACGCCCTCAAGCGTAACCACACCAACGACCAACGCCAGCACGAGACCGAGGTCTGCCGCCGCGGTTGGTCGGATGGCGCGCCGTTCAAGTCCTTCGTCACCTCGCGAGAGTGCCCAACCAATAGACGCTGGCAGTGCTAGCGCAGCCATTGCGGCAAGGGCGAGTGTTGCGCCACCCGGGCTGGGCGTTGCGGTTAGGGCGGAAACTGGGAGGACCAAGAGCAGAACCGTGAGGATCGAGACGAGGAGCAGCAGTTTGATCGCGCGAGCGTTGAGCCACCATCTCACGGCTGAACCCGAAGGTCAGGCTGCGACTCATCATCACACCGGACGGCCGTCGCCTCCGCGTTGTTGACCCATGTTCGTTTCACGGCGGCCGTGGCCTTCTCGAGTTGGTCCACGACGGTCAGGACATTCGGGTTGACGTCATCACCCTCCGCGTCGAGCGCCTGGAGGGTGGGATCGGACGCGCCGCCAGCCGCGGCAAACCACGCACGAAGATACAGAAATGCAACTCCCCCGGTGGTGCCGTGCCCGCACTCTGGAAAGGGTGGCATCCTCGCTGTCGCCATCGCGAGAACGATTCCGTCCCGTGATGTGTCATTGATCCGAATCCGTAGCGTTGCTGGTGTCGCCGCACCGAGTCCCTCGGTGATCAGCGCTGGTGCGTCAATCCCGGATGCCAACCACCGAGTGCGAACATCCGCGATCGCGGCGGTGATCTGCTCCGAGGCCGACATATGCTCTGGCCACAAACACACTTGGATGCCGCCACTCCCCGTACACGTTAGCTGCGTCGCATCTCTCGGTTGCACTGGCGCAAACGTGAGGCCCGAGGCGAACCGGACGCCAATCAAGGCACCGACGGCAAGGATGCCCGCGGCGCTCAGCCCCCTTGCGATGCGCGATGCGTTGACCGCACAGCAGACGGCTGCCGCACCGATCAACGCAAGATCAAGTGCAGCCGAAGCCAGGAGAGCCTCCGGTGCGATGGCCTCGCCCAACGCGCAACAGTCACGAAACATGCCGGTCAGGTGCCTGAGCCATACGGGGTACATCGCCGGAACAAATGCCAGCCAGAGGAGCGCGAGGCAGGCCGCGAGTGGGATGGCGAGTGCTGGCGGTGTCAGAACACCGATCGCGAACCCAACGGCAGCGTAGGCCACAATGTCGAGCGCCATGACGAGCAATATCGAGCCATTTGGGGCACCAGCGGCGACAGTGAGCTGCCTCGTCGCTGTGGCCGCTGTCATGGCGATCAAGCCGGCGACCACTGGCCAGAAGAGGGCGGCGAACGCGATGTAGAAACTTGCGCGAGCCCACGGACCCCCCCACACGTCGCCTCGGCGGAGTCGAGACCCTTCCCAGGCAGCAGAGCCTGCAACGAACGCAGCGATGAACGGGAGGGCGCCTGACGCCGCAGCAGTGGCCGCTGTCCCGTAGCCTTCCGGCGACCTGATGAGTGTCGCGTACCAGGCGGAAAAGCCCGCGACGGCGATCGCGAACCATGCGGCTGGCATAACGCGGAGTGCGGTACGGACGGGGATCATGTCTCGGAACCGAGGAGGTTGACATACGCGGCCTCCGCCGGTCGAACGCTTCCTGCGGGTGCGAGCGCCAAGAAGTCTGATGGACTTCCCTGGAACCGGATCTCTCCATGGCCGAGGACAACAACGGTGTCGAACAGTTCGGAGAGATCGTCCACCTGGTGAGTCGAGACGAGAACAGTCTCTTCTGCGGGCAGTCCGGCCACAAGCGTTCGGAACGTGCTTCGCTGGGCAGGGTCGAGCCCTGCAGTCGGCTCGTCGAGGAGCAACACACGCGAAGGCCAGGCCAGCGCCTGCGCGAGACCCACGCGTCGCTGCTGCCCCCCAGAGAGTGCCGAGACCAACGAATCGGCTTGGTCATCGAGGCCGACGCGACTGAGGGCGGAGGCGGCTGCCCGGACAGCCGAAGGTTGATCTGCTCCGCGCAGCCACGCTGTGTAGGCGACCTGCTCGTGAGCAGTGAACCCGGGGATCGCCACGATCTTCTGCGGCATCATCGCAACGGAGCGGCGAAGTCGCGTGCGGTCTGACGGCGGCTCTAGTCCATCGATACGGATCCCACCGGATGTCGGCTTGAGGGCGGCCACACCGAGTGACAGCAAAGTGGTCTTGCCCGCGCCGTTCGGTCCAAGCAGGACGGTCTTCCCCTGCGGTAGACGCCAACTGAAATCCTGGAACACCCAATGACTCGACTTGCGAAATGGGATTGACCCATACCGAAACGAGATGTGCTCAAA
Organism: Chloroflexota bacterium; assembly: GCA_021785115.1. The sequence continues at coordinate 5,560 of JAJYGO010000475.1, forward strand.
CGAGAGCGTCATTTGGCCCAACCTGTTGTCGGCGAAGAGGGACCCTCCCGGACGTGGAGCGCTTCGAGGTCCGGGAGGGCGGCGGTGAGCTAAGTCCGCGGGTTGGTCGACTCAGTAATCCTGTGACCAGTTCGTTGAGACGTTGGAGTTGTTGTAGTGGGTGTACTCAACGCTGTAGTCGGCCAAGGACGTTGCCGACCAGATGAGCAGCTTCTTCGTCGTGGTGTTCCGGCACGCGTCGTGCTGCTGATACGTACCGGTCGAGGGGAGGATCGGCCAGTGGTGCATCCAATCCCAGTACGCTTCCAGGTCCGAGTTGTAGTTGACACAGGACCAGAATCGGAAGTACGTGGAGTTGATGTTCTGCATGAGCGGCGTGTTTGTGCCGGGTGCCGCGCTGCTCCACCTGCCAGACGTGGTAACAGCGAGTGCCGACGCGGCTACTAGGAGCGAAAGTCCGAGTCCCAGGATGAGCCCCAGGTACTTGCGATGGCGCATGTTGCCCCCTATTTCGCTATCTTGCGGTGTGAGTCTGCCCACGCTCACTCAAGTGTCATTTGCACCCCCTCCCGCGGCGTCGTCCACGGGGACGCCCGTTGCCGCACCCGGTGGTTGGGCGCGAGAAGACGGTGGTGTTGGAGGATCCGGCGCAACTGGTCCTGACCGAAGCTTGGAGCTCTGGCGAGCCGAGACGACGCGTTCGCATGTCCCTGCTTGCCGGGGAGGACGACCGCCAGCACACGGACGTGAGCGGGCACGCCGATCTGGGTGTCGGGGGAACGCCGTGCCGTCCGCCAATGACTGCTGCACGTAGGCGGCGTCCGCCCGGAGGGCCGACGTCCAACCGGAATCGTGTGGCCGCCGCCCGGCGTAGCAGCGGCCGTCGTCCCGGCCGGTCCGGAGTCAGCGGCAGCCGCGGAACCAATCGAGCCCCCCTCGGAACTACGGGCCAGCGCAGCGCGGGTACCGCGCGGCGGGCTTCTCTCGGCTACGGTCGCAGTCCGGCTCGAGCTTGAGCAGGGGGTGAAACCCTCGGCAACCGGCTCGCGATCGGGTGTCTGTGGGGCGGGGCCGACTCAGGACAACGGGTAGATCGCCCGACCGGGCGGTCCTCGGTGGGCTGTCGCTCCTGTCCAGAGTCGGGGGTCGCCAAGGGTCGCTTTGATGTTGGATGAGCTTGCACGGCGGAAGGGAGATGTCGCAGAGCTCGAAGCCGCCGCGCTTCGGTCTGGACGTGGGCAAAGGTCCCGGGTCGACGAGGATGCCGCCGACCGGGGCCGTGGGCCTTGGCATTTGTAGGCGGGCTCCGCGAGGCCGGGTCGCGATAGGATCGGCAGCGTGATCCGGGGATCCGGCGCGGTCACCTCGGCAGTACGGCGGACATGCTTACGCCTGCCCCTAGGCTGACGCGAACGGCCTGCGTGTTGGCGCACGCCTCCCGCACGCGCGCCACCGCCACGAGGCTGCGAACGGACACGCGGAGGGCTCGCAGGATCGCGCCGTCGCCGCGGCGATCAGACGGGCTGAGTTGACTGGGAAGGAGCGCAGCGGGCTCACATCTCCGACCTCAGCTGCCGCCAACACCAGGCATCGGTCGGGTAGTGCTACCCGCGCGCCGTGGCCATGATCGGGATCCGGACGTTTATGGCATCCGCGCGCTCAACTCCTGTCGGGCGCGCCACCCCCTGTTTGTCTGCCTGGGAATAGTGCGCCCGGCGTGGGGTCGGCAGGCGCAGGGCAGCGGGTCGCCGTCCGACGGCGCGCGGATCGCGTGCTTGGTGGCAGTGGAGGTCGGGCCGAGGAGCGCGACCGACCAGTTGCGCAGGGGCCGCTCAGGCGGGCAGATCGATCACCTTGACCAGCGCGGCCGAGTCTCGAGCACTGCGAGCACGCCGGGTACCCTCGGCCGAGCGCGCCGACGCGGTGAGCCGGTAGCAGTCCGGGCAGCCCGAGCCCGACAGCGTGCGCCCGTAGACCGGGACCGAGGACCTCGGCCATCGGCCGGGATCATCGGCGTCCCG
>JAJYGO010000241.1 GCA_021785115.1 Chloroflexota bacterium
GGGCTCGGCGCTCACCCGCGCCACCAGCCTGTGCCTGCCGCTCGGCTGCGGGTTCGAGATCAGCGTGCCCGCCACCAAGACGTTCACCAACCAGGTGATCGCCTTCCTCTACCTCGCCTACCGCCTGGCCGGCCGGGACACCGCGGCGCTGGCCCGCGTGCCGGAGCTGATGGAGGCGACGATCGAGTCGGTCGCGGGCCAGGTCGAGGCGCTGGCTGCCGCGCTCGCCGACCGCGACGACCTCTACTGCCTCGGCTACGGCGCCACCTACCCGATCGCCCTCGAGGGCGCCCTCAAGCTCAAGGAAGTCACCTACGCCCACTGCGAGGGCATGCTGTCGACCGAGTTCAAGCACGGCCCGCTGTCGGCGGTGAGCGCGGGCTACCCGATCATCTTCGCGGCCGGCCCGGACGACGTGCCGCTGATCATCAGCGGCATCAACGAGGTCAAGGTGCGGGGCGCGCGGACGATCACGATCGCCCAGGAGGACGCACGGCTCCGCGCCAACGGCGACGACCTGGTCGTGCTGCCGTCGGCCGACCCCCAGGTCAGCGCCCTGCTCGCGGTGATCCCGCTGCAGCTGCTCGCCTACCACATCAGCGTGCGGCGCGGCTTCGACCCGGACTTCCCGCGCAACCTGTCCAAGACGCTGACCGTGGACTGAGCCTGGGGGGGCCGACCGCAGGCCGGCGGCCCAGGCCGTTCACCCTAGCGCGGCGCGCGCGGCCGCCGCCGGCGGTCACCCTGCGGCCGCCAGCCGGCGCGGCTCGCCAGGACGGCCTCGAACGCGGCGTGCGAGGCGGCGTCCTCGGGGATCCACTCGTTGAAGCCGATGCCCAGCGGCTCCGACGCCTGGCTGACCATGCCCCGGAACCGGATCTCGGGGAACCCGGGCTCGCGCCAGACCACCGGGTACATCCAGCGGACCTTGTCCTCGCGGGCGGGCACGGTGCGCCACAGCTCGTACAGGCGGAGCAGGCCCGGCGGGTTCGCCTCGGCGAAGGCCGTCACGACGGCCTCGAACAGCGGGCCCGGGTCGTCGAGCATCCCCTGTGCGGCCGGGACCTTCTTGTACAGGGCGACGAAGTGGGCGAGCAGCTCCTCCCAGTTGGCCAGCCGCGACGCGATCCTCGGCTCCGCCATCGCGACGAACATGTTGGCCGCGGCCCGAGTCCGCCCGCCCAGCTCGGCCGCGAGGTCGATCTGCCACAGCGCCTGCGCGGCCCGGTTGGCGGCCGCGATCTCGCCCAGCTCGTTGCCGGTGAACATGGGCCACGGCACGCGCTCCACGAACTCGCGGACCTCGGCCAGCGTGAAGTAGTAGCCGCCCCTGGGCCCCGTGTCGAAGCGCACCTCGCGGTGGTGGAAGCCGCGCGCGGTCATGATCCGGTGCGCGGTCGCCCAGTCCACCTGGAGCGCGCCGAGCAGGCGCTCGAGCGCCAGCTGGCGCGGCCGCCGGTCCCCGTGCTCGTACTTGCGGACGGTGTCCGCGTCGAGCCCGACCCGCTCGCCGAGCTGCGCCTGGGTCAGGCCCACCCTGCGCCGCTCCTCGCGCAACATCTCATTCCACGTCGCGCCCTGGTCGCCGCCGGCCAGCTCGCCGCCACTTCGAGCCATGCAGCACCTCGTCCACCCCTGCCGCCGCTGCGCGGCACGCCTCGGGCGAGCGTAGCAGCGCGCCCGCCCGCCGGGCCGCGGTTTCGCGATGAGGTCCGGCAGGTGCAGACGACCGCGCGGGGCGCGCTCGGCACGCGCATCATCTGGGCGGATGGACGCCGCCGAGCCCCGCCCCTACGGGACGATCGAAGCACCCGCCCGCCGCCCCGCGACCCGCCTCGGGGTCTGGCCGATGCTCGCCCTCGCCGGCTACTGGCTGGGGATATCGGCGATGTGGGCCGGCCTGGCGTCGATCCTGTCGGGCCGGCTCGAGTTCGAGGGCATGGTCCCCCGCGGGACCGAGGGCGACGCGCTGTTCCGGATGCTCGCGGCGGGCGGCTTGGTCGCCATCGTCCTGCAGCCGGCCGTGGGCGCGCTGTCGGACCACACCGCGACCCGCTGGGGCCGGCGACGGCCGTACATCGCGGCCGGGGCGCTCGGCGACCTCGTGTTCCTGGCCGGCATCGCCACCTCGCACACGGTCCTCGCGATCGCCGGGTTCGTGTTCGCCCTCCAGGTGTCCTCGAACACCGCGCAGGGCCCCTACCAGGGGCTGGTCCCCGACCTCGTCCCGGACACGCAGCTCGGCTCGGCGTCCGGGCTCGTCGGCCTCATGACGGCGCTCGGCAACGTGGCCGGGTACCTCGTGGGGGCGGCTGCCATCGCGACGGGCCGGTACGCCGCCGCGACCGTCGGCCTCGGCCTGCTCGAGGCCGCCGCGATGGTCGCGCTCGTGGCCAGCGTGCGCGAGCCGCGGGTTGCGCTCGACCGCGGCGGGCGCTCGTGGCCCGCGGTCGCCCGCGGGGCGCTGGGCCGCGACGTGCTCCGCGAGCGCAGCTTCGCGTGGCTCGTGGCGTCCCGGCTGGCGTTCCTCGCCGGCGGCGCGGTCCTCACGACCTTCGCCCCGTTCTACGCCGCGCGCTGCTTCGGGCTGGGGCCGTCCGCCACGGGCGCCGTCATCGCTGCCGTCGTCGGCATGGTGGCGGTGGGAACACTGGCCGCCGTGCTCCCGGCGGCCCGCCTGTCGGACCGCGTCGGCCGACGGCGGGTGATCTGGGCGGCGTGCGCGGTGAGCGCGTCCGGGCTCGCCGTGATGGCGGTCGCCCCCTCCGTGCCCGTCGCGGCCGGCGGCGCCGTGATCTTCGGGACCGGGACCGGCGCCTTCCTCGGGGTCGACTGGGCGCTGCTGTCCGAGCTCGTGCCGCTGGCGTCCGCCGGCCGCTTCATGGGCATCGCCAACGTGGCCGCTGGATCCGCGGGCCTCCTGGCGGCGGCCGTGGGCGGCACCGTGATGGACCTGGTCGGCGGGGCCGCCGCGTCGCCCGCGGGCCCGCGCGCCGCGCTCGCCGTCGGGGCGCTGGGCGTCGTCGCCGCGGCCCTCCTGCTGCGCCCCGTGCGCGAGCCGGGTCGCTCCGCCTCGACCTGACAGCATTCGGAGGAGGCCTGCACCGGCGCCGTCCGTCACCCAGCACGAGAATTGATGCCGACCGGCACAAGATGTCCCGCTCCGACGGTTGACGATCGGTCGGCGACGCGGTTCGCTCCGCCTGCCGGCCCTTGGGGGGCGGGCCGGCAATATCTCCTGCTGCCGCCTCTTCGCCCTGCCACCCGTCCGAAACGTCCGACTACAGCGCGCCTTGCGTCTCGGTCGCCATGATCGAGACCGTCGACACGGGTACGGGACTGGCTCGGATGCCTGACGACGCGCGGGCGGATCCCGCCGGACCGCGTATCGTTCCGGCCACTGCGTCCGGCCGTCCGATCGCCGCCCAAGCCGCGAACGGCCCGGACCGACAGGGAGGAGCGTCCCATGAGCGACGAGCAGCCGGCGCCCCAGTCGAGAGGCGTCACCGCGGAGCTGCTTGGCACGGTCGACCTCGCCGGCGAGATCGAGGGCATGGCAGGGCACCGGCTGCGGATGCGGCGGTTCACGATCGAGCCCGGCGGCGTCCTCGGGCCGCTCCACGACCATGCCGGGCGGCCGGGGATCGTCTACATCCTGCAGGGGACGATCACCGACCACCGAGACGGGGTCGCCACGGACTACGGCCCGGGCCTGGGCTGGCCGGAGGATCGGCACACGCTCCACTGGCTCGAGAACCGGGGGACGGTCCCGGCCGTGGAGGTCTCAGTGGACATCGTCCGGCAGGAGTGAGCGACCGGGCGGCGCCGGCGCAGCGAGGCGACCTCGCCTGCCGGCCTTCCCATCTGAGGCCAGCGGGCGCCCTCGACGGAGCCGCCCCGGCCCGGGACTCCGTCGGGGGCGCCTCGGCAGACCGGGCCGTCGCAGCACGGATGCGCGCGAGGCCCGGCTGTCCGGCTGCTAGTAGCTGAGCACGCAGCCCCCGGCGTCGCTGTTGAAGGCGTTGCTCCAGAGCGATTGGACCGGGAACGTGCTGCCATCGGGGAACGTGACGTCCGCCGCCGCCCCCTGCCCGGACGAGATCCAGGCGCACTTGTCGCCGTTCTCGAGGCCGCTGCTGTCGAGCCACCCGCCGCTCGGGAACTGGTCGGTGATCGTCTCCGCCAACTCGTGGCCCTCGACGATCGTGATGCCGGCGTCGGCGCCGAGGCCGTTGAAGTTCGCGCCGCAGCTGGCGCCGGCGTCGGTGATGTACGGGAGGTTCGTGTAGGCGACGGTGCCGTAGGTCGAGGACGTCGAGCTGTGCCAGGCGCAGTAGCGGGTGCCGAAGCCGCTGGCGTTGTTGCCGGTCGCGGTCGCGATCACGTACTGCGTGCTGGCGTTGCTGCCGGACGCGGTGTTGCCGAAATACGCTGCCGCCTTGACCGCCTCGGCGGCGAGCTGCGACTGCGACGGCTTGGACGGCGCGGCGCTGCCGCTGTCGGACCAGACACCGGTGAGGATGCCGACCTGGTTGCCGGCGGGCGTCCCCGCGCCGTTGCAGAAGATGGTGCCGCTCGCCACACCCTGGCAGTACTGCGTCACGCTGTTGAGCCAGGAGCTGCTGCCAACCCCGCTCATGAAGCTCTGGAGGATCGCCGCCTCCCCGGACGGGTCGGGGTTCGTCCCTGTCGTCCACTGCGAGCCCCAGAAGACGAGGTAGACCCTGGGCGCGGTCTCCACGTTCCCGCCGTGGTAGGAGAGGTTGCTCGACGTGCCGCCGCCCCCGCCGCCTGGGCCGTGGCCGTGCCCGCCGAAGACGCGCATGACCGAGACCGGGCCGAAGGGCGCGGATCCGACTGGCGGCGCCGCGGAGGCGCCCTGGGCGAGTGCGAGCGTGAGAAGCGCACCGACGACGAGAGCGGCGAGGCGGCGACCGCTGGAACGCATGGGGCGACTCCGTGGAGTGGGACGACCGGCCCGGCGAGCGCCGGGATGAGACTTGCCGGACCATACGCCGCTGTCGGAATGTCGGCAAGGGACCTTGGAGATTCCGGTGCCCGCAGGCGCCACAGCCGGACCAGGCCCCTCGCAATCCGGGACGCAGCGGTGCGGTGGACCGCCGGTAGCGGCGGCTGTCGACGCCCGTCGCCGGAGACGCCCATACACTTGGGCCCATGACAGACATCAAGATCGGTGCCCTCTGCTGGAACCAGTACTCCGACTTCAAGTCGCTGTTCGACGCGGGCCTCCGCGCCGAGCGGCTCGGCTACGACACGCTGTGGACCTGGGATCACGTGTACCCGATCGTCGGCGACTCGAACGGCCCCAACTACGAGGGCTGGCTGACGATCACCGCCTGGGCGACCGCCACCGAGCGCATCCGGGTCGGCCTGATGGTGGGCGCGAACACCTTCCGAGCGCCCACGCTCACCGCCAAGATGGCCACCACGCTCGACCACATCAGCTCGGGCCGCGCGATCCTGGGCATCGGCGGCGCGTGGTTCGAGGAGGAGCACGAGGCGTTCGGGCTCGACTTCGGCTCCGGCTTCCCGGAGCGCCTGCGCTGGCTGGGCGAGGCGCTGCCGCTGATGCGCGGCATGCTCGACGGCACGGAGCCGTCCGCAGCGGGCGACCACTACCGCGCCAAGAACGTCCGCAACCTGCCCGCGCCGGTCCAGGCGCACCTGCCGATCTGCATCGGCGGGGGCGGCGAGCAGGTGACCCTCAAGCTGGTCGCCAAGTACGGCGACATGAACAACATCGGCGGCACGCCCGATGAGATGGCCCACAAGGAGGAGGTCCTCCTGCGCCACTGCGAGACGGTGGGCCGCGATCCCGCCACGATCGAGCGCACGACGGGCATCGGCACGGTGTTCATCCGCGACGACCCCAAGGAGGCGCAGCGCCTGTTCGAGGCGGCCTTCGCCCGCAACCGCGTCGCCCGGCTGTGGGCCGACCAGCCGGTCGGGACGGTGGAGCAGGTGGTGGAGAAGCTGGCGCCCAAGGTCCGGCTCGGCTACCGCCACCTGATCGCCGGCGTCCCGGCCGACTACGACGAGGAGTCGATGACGCGGTTCGCCACCGAGGTGAAGCCGCTGCTCGAGCAGCTCTAGTCAGTCGCCGGCGGCGGTCGCCCTGTCGGTCGCCGCCTCGCCGCCCCGGGCCGCGTTCGCCCCCGCGGACGCCGCCTTCGTGCGCGCCCGGTGGCGGCGCGCCTTCGCGACGTTCCCGCAGGTGGCCATGTCGCACCACCGCCGCCGGCCCGCACGCGACATGTCCGAGAACGCCCAGCGGCAGTCGTCGTTGGCGCAGATGCGGAGCCTTCCGGTGGTGCCCGACGCGACGCTGTCGAGGAAGGGCTGTGCCAGACGGGCCAGCGCCTCCCCGGTCGGGTCGTCGACGGCACGCCGGTAGCCGATCTCACAGCACCCCTCGCCGATCGCCAGCTCGAGTCGAGGCGCCTCGCGCAGGACGTCGTTGACGAGGGCGATGTCGGCCGGGTCCGGCGGGCGATGCTCCGCCTGGGCGTCCCACAGGGCGCGGAGCGCGGCGCGAGCGCGGCGGACCCGCTCGAGCCAGGCGCCTTCGCCCTCCCTCGCCGCCTGGGCTCGCAGGGCGGGCTCGGGCGCCGCCGTGCGGCTGCCTAGGAAGGCGATCGCCTCATCGGCCGTGGCAAGGCGCTCGGTCGGCGTGCCGCCGCTGAGCGCGAGCGTGTTGAGGAAGTCGGCCGTCGTCCCGATGTCGACCTCGACCGGCGGCAACTGTGCGGGCCTCATAACGTAACCACCATATATCTATTGACAGGTTACGTGCAAGAGGCTATCTTGGTAACTGTTGTAAGTCATTGATCGGGTTACGCCGATCGTGGGAGCCGCGCCATGGACCTCGTCTCCGCCCTCTCGGTGCTCGTCCTGCTGGGGATCGTCGCGCTGGCCGCCTATGCAGAGGGACGGCACGGCCGCGTCTGGGCCGACCGCCTGGAGGAACTGCCGTGATGACCTGGCCGCTCACGCTCGAGCTCGTGAAGGAGCGCACCCGGGATACCGAGCGCATGGCTGTCGAGGCGGGGCGGCTTCGGATGCTGCCGAGGCCGCCCCGGCCCGACCGCGGGAGCTCCGTCCGGCGTCTGGTGGCCCGGCCGGTCCGCGCGCTCGGGGACGCCTCTCGCGCCCTGTCGGAGGCCGCCTGCGTGGCCGCCCTGAAGATCGAGGGCCAGGCTCGCTGAGCCCATCCGGACCGCCCGTCAACGGGTGGCGGGCGGTCCGGTCCGGTCTGGCTCCCCTCGAGTCGCGCCCGCGCTGACCGGCAGGCGCGCCCGCGAGCTCCCCAACCGGCGACACCTGACGCGGGATGGGGCCCGCAGCGCATAAGCGGCGGATAAGTGGCGGCGCCTAGGATCCCCCGCCAAGGACGGCTGGCACCCCGGACGTGCCCCCGACGCGCCGGCCGTCCTGTCGAATCGCCCGCCGCTGCCCGCCGGGAGCTGCCCATCGTGGAGCCCTCGAGCGCCCCGTGGCGCGCCATCGACACCGCCGAGCCCCCGCCGCCCGAGCCCGAGCCCCGCGGTCGGCCC
>JAJYGO010000158.1 GCA_021785115.1 Chloroflexota bacterium
AGAACCGAGGAGAGGGAGTGATCGACGCTGCCGGACAGTCTGTGGCGCCTTGGTCGACGCCGGTCCGCAACGTACCACGTCCTGCGGGCCGTGTCGAACACAATTTCGCGGGCGCACGTGGGGAGCCCCGCTGTGCGGGCCGGTAAAGTACGGCGATGGCCGCCTCGCCCCGCGCCTTCGTCCTGCGCCACACGAGCCTCCGGCCGGTACCCGGACTCGCGGAGATCCGCCTCCACCTGGCCGACGAGGTGCTGCCGCTGTGGCATGCCGTCCAGGTCGAGACCGACGATCCGGACGCGGCCCTGCCGTACTGGGCGTTCGCGTGGGCGGGCGGGATCGCGATCGGTCGGTACCTGCGTGAGCACCCCGAAGCCGTGGCGGGTCGGCGGGTGTTCGACCTCGCATCCGGCTCCGGGCTGTGCGCGATCGCGTCGATGCATGCCGGCGCGGCTGAGGCGACCGGCACCGATATCGATGCCTTCGCCGCCGCAGCCATCGAGCTCAACGCGCGCGCCAACGGCTGCCGGGTGACCGCCGTGCGTCGCGATGTCCTGGACGAGGAGCCGCCCGACGCGGACGTGATCCTGGCCGGCGACTGCTGGTACCACGCCGGACTCGCCGAACGCGTCCTGCCATGGCTGCGCCGGGCCCGGGACCGCGAGATCGACGTCCTGGTCGGCGATCCCGGCCGCCGCTACCTGCCCGCTGGCGAGCTGGTCGAGCTCGCCTCGTACGACGTCGCCACGACGACGGAGCTCGAGGACCTCGAGCGCAAACAGGGCCTGGTCTATGCCTTGCGGCCGGCCGGGGTTGCCCCGGACCCCTTCCCCTCCACGATCGCGTAGGGCGCGAGCCGGGGCCGGCTGACGGCCTACTGGGCTCCGTCGACGGCGGGTGGGAGGTCGAGGCCCAGCTGGTGCAGCAGCGCGTCACGAACCTGGCGCCGGATCTCCGGGCTGGAAACGTACTGGGCCTGGCCACCGATCTCGTACGCAGTCACGCGTGACAGATCGATCGTCCGCACCTGGTGGCAGAGAATGACGGCATCCATGGTCTGGCCGCCGTGGCCCCGCGCGATCGCGACCTCGCCCGGATACTTCGCCTCGCGGGCGGAGATGGGGCAGACGGCCGCCATCCCGCTCCTGTGGAAGGCTTCGTACGAGACGACGATCGCTCGACGGGTCCCTTCTTGCTCGTGACCCTGTGCCGGATCAAAGTCGACGAGCACGACCGCCCACCGAAGAGCGCCAGGGATCATCTGGGCCAGACCTCCGTATCACGGAAATCAGCCGCGATCGCTCTTGTCTCCGTCGCGAACGCCGGATCCCTGGCCGCCGCCTCCCACAGGGACGCCTCCTCTCTCGCGCGGACCTCGAGGTAGAGGCGCTCGACTGCCATCTCGACCACGCCGTCCTGGCTGCTCGCCACTCGCGACAGCTCCGCGAGTTCGCGCACGTGATGGACGGTGGTCGAACTGAGGTTGTAGGTACGCTTCGTCTTTCCGGCCATGGGCGCAGTATCTACATCCATAAGATACGTGTCAATTCCACACCCGTACTCTGGACGGCCCGTGCGCTCAATCGGTCGCGATGGCCGCAGCGATCCGGTCGATCCCATACTCGAACGCCGCATCCACGTCACCACCGAGACGGAAGGCACCGGCGAGCTCCATGCTCACGAACCCGTGGGCCCAGGCCACGATTGTCCTCGCGGCCTCGAGTCCCTGCTGGTTGCCAGCGAGGGCGGCCGCCGTGCGAAGGAGCGTCGCGCTCAGCCGAGCGTTCACGTCCGCATCGACGCGCCATCCCTCGGGGAGCGGGGCGAACAACAACCCGTACGCTCCCGGGTGCTCCTGCGCGAAAGCTCGCTGGGCGGCCGCCATCGAGCGGAGATCGTCTCTCGGATTGCCGGCACGGGCCGCCGCATCCAGCCGAGCGGTGAGCTCGCCTGCCGCGTCGTTCGAGATCAGCCGCACGAGGTCGGCCCGGCGCTTCACCCGCTTGTAGAGAGACGGCGCGCGAACGCCGACCGCCTCCGCGACCGCCTGCATCGTGAGGGCCTCGAGACCCTCGGATTCGAGGATACGCCGGCCGACTGACACGATCTTCTCGGTCGAGGTTCGCGCGGGCGTCGGCACGTTCCTTCCTCCATGGCTATTGACAATAGCTATGATGGCTACGTACTATAGCCGTGTCAATGTAACGCATGGCCTCCCGCCCGACAAGCTCGATGCAAGCTCGAGACTCCAGCGACCGCGTGTGGGATGCCGGCACGACAACGGAAGGACCTCCAAGCGTGGAACTCTCCCCCTCGCTGCATCGGCTCTGCGCGTCGAGCCTCGTGAACAGCTATCTCGTCGAGGACGCCGGGCAGATCACGGTCATCGACGCCGGTCTGCCGGGCCTGTGGAAGGACCTGATCTCAGAGCTCGAGCGGATGGGGCGGTCGCTGAAGGACATCCGCGCCGTCCTGTTGACGCACGGCGACGTCGATCACGTCGGCTTTGCGGAGCGGCTGCGCCGGGACCACGGCGTCAGTATCTGGGTCAGCGAGCCGGACGCCGCTGAAGCGCGGGGCGAGGTGCCGAAGCCGGCCACGGCCAGGGATCCGATGCGCCTCGTCCCGATGGTGCAGTTCCTGGCGTATGGGATGACCCACGGGGGTCTTCGCAGGACGCCGGTCGCGGAGGTCGGGACGTTCACGGGGGGCACGACCCTCGATGTGCCGGGGGCGCCCCGGGTCATTGCGCTGCCAGGACACACGCCCGGATCCGTCGCCTTCCACGTGCCTGCCGTCGACGCGCTCTTCATGGGCGACGCGATGACGACCCGATCGGTGACCACGGGACGCGTGGGTCCGGCGCTTGGCCCCTTCACGGTTGACCCCGCTCTGGCACGCGCGTCGCTCGCGGCTCTCGAAGGCCTGACGCCGCGCTGGGTTCTTCCCGGCCATGGCGACCCCTGGAGCGGCGGGTTGCCCGAGGCTCTGCGCCTCATCCTCGCCGCGACGGGCGGCCCTCCAGCGCTCCCCCGCCGTGGACCCCGATCGCGCGGGTGAGCGTCGCCTCGCGCGTCGGGGTAGTCGACCGTCCACGTCGCTCCCTCGCGGCGGACGGACGAGTCCTCGAGCAGGCCCAGGCCAATGTACGGCAGGCCCACGGGTGCGGGGACATCCCTCGTCTCCTATCGCGCCTGGCGGGGGCACCGTTCCGGCGTGAGGGACGCCGGTGGTTGCCGGGCCGTCATCGACCTGGGCTCGAAGACCTGGGCAACGGTTCGAGCGCAGCTGCTTCCCGCCGGGTACCCGCCAGCGATCTGCCCGCGGCGGCTTGCGACCGCAGGACGGGTGCGCAGGCTGCAGAAGAGCCTCTACGTCGTCGCCGATCCGGTGCGAGACACGCCCCCTATCGCGATCGCAGATGCCATCTTCGCGGAGCTCGATCACTACGTTACAACCGACGCTGCGCTCATGGTCCAGGGCCTGATCGACCAGCCCGTCCCGGTGATCACCGTCGTGCTCACGGTGCCCGGCCGCCGGTCGGTTCGACAGAATGGGGCATCGGTTCATCCCGTGACGCTCGCGGGTCGGACGTTCTCGGCTTCCCAGACGTTCGAAACGACCACGGAGGGGTTCAGGCTGCGGTTGGCAACCCGCGAGCAAGCGGTCGTCGATGCGCTGGCCGAGCCACGGTGGATGACCCACTTCTCGCTCCTGCCTGAGATCCTCCGCTCCTTCGACGAGAGCGAGATAGCGCGGACTGCGGAGCGGGCGATCGAGCGAAGCGGCGCGGCGGCGCAGCGCCTCGCCTTCCTGCTCGAGGATGCCGGTCGCGAGATCCCGACCCCACTGGCGGCGGTGAAGCCGAAGTCGACGGTGGATCTCGTGCCACGACACCGCCACGGCGTGTTCTCCACCCGCTGGCGCGTCTACGGCTGAGCCGAGAACCCGAGAGTCCATTACGATCGACTATCAGGCCGCGCGAGCGGCCTCGGACAGAGCTGCGATGGTCCGGCCTCAGAACGAGGAGGCGTGCTTCGTCCTGCTCACCGTCCTGCAGCGCGGTGCCGGCGATCCCGAGAGCTTCATCCACGGAGTGGCGATCAACGGCGGGATCCCGATGGCCGGGGAGCTCCACTCGCCCAGGGCCTCCGCGGACATCGACGCCACGAGCGGGGCGATGAAGCGTGTCGACGTCCAGGTGGTGGTCCGCGATCTGCGGAACGCAGGACAGGAATTCAGTCTCCGCCAGGACGGTGAGCCCGAACGAACCGCCGGGGGCTCCATCATCCATCTTCGGTTCGAGTCGCTCACCGATGCCGGTACGGCGAAGATCGAGGTCGGCGTTCGCGAGGATCTCGTCTTTGCGGTTCGTGACGCCTTCTTCGACGTTTCCGACCTGGGACTCACGCCGTTCACGTTGCCGGCAGTGCGGCTCGACTGATCGACGCGCCTCATGGCGCTGCCGGTCCGCGGGTTCGCCGTCGGGTTGTCGACCTTCCGGATCGTCATGCCGATCCCCGTGCGGATGATGATGCTGGTGTACGTCGCCTGCCTGTCGTACGTGTCACCGGTTGGTTCGGCGCTCCGGGTCTACTCGCAGGGTGCCGGCGACTCAGGACGCGGGTTTGCGAGCACTGTTGAGTGCGACCGCTTGGCGAATGAGCGCCTTGAAGGCGGACTCGTCAACTTCTTCTCCTGCGTGGATGTCGATCGCGCGGCGTGTGTTTCCGTCGAGACTCGAGTTGAAGAGACGGGCCGGATCCACCAGAGACGCGCCCTTGGCGAAGGTCAGCTTCACGACACTCTTGTAGGACTCGCCAGTGCAGATGATGCCGTCGTGCGACCAAACCGGGGTGCCCGGGGTCGAGGACTTGATCCACTTCATCTCCTCGACGACGTCCGGGTCTGCTTCCTTGATGAGCTTGCGCATTCTGCTGAGGGTTTCCCCGCGCCAGTCCTCGAGTTCGGCGATTCTGTTCGAGATGAGCTCCGATGCCGACTGGCCCTGGCTCGCGCCCGACTTCTTCATGTTCTCATCTCCTCCAGCGAGGGGACTCACGCGGTGTGCGGGAGAACACCTAACCACCGGTCGGCGGAGCCAGTCAAGGGCCGCCGCGGCGAGCATAGCGAACCGTTGCACGCGGCGGGCGGCCGCAGGGCGCGCACCCTTGGCGGGCGGCCTTGCGACCTCACGATCAACCTGCGGGCGGCCCCAGGTGCCGCCCGGTCCGGGACGCCCGAGGCCCCGGGCGCGACGGTGCTACCCTCGCCGTCAACCGAATGGGTGAAGGCGCTCGATTGAGACCGGACAAGAGGTTGGCGCGCCGCCTCCCGGCCCTATGCCGTACCCATTCGGCGACGCGACGGGGAAAGCTAGCTGAGCGCCACCCGGCCGGTCAGCGACGGTCGCTCGCCGGTGCCATAAGAGGCGGTCTACAAACAGGCAGGGCCCCCCGACAGAAACGAGGCCCAGCAGGGAACGGGCCGCCACCCTGACATCCAACCCGGCAGTTCAGGCTGCCCAAGGGAATGTCAGGGCAAGAGGTGGCATCGCTCGGTTCTTCACTTGAAGTCGGCGGTGGTGAAGTCGGCGCGGTGAAACGGTTCCAGCGGCAAGAGGACCGCCGTGGATCTGCGTCCTGGGATCAAGTCGCACGTGGAAGTTCACCGACGTCAATCACGCGCTACTCGTTCAGCCCCATCCGCCACCGTCGAATAGCGCACTGGCCGGGGCCGTTCACAATCCCACAGCTGCGGCGGCGCCATCCAGGTCGTGTCGGGCGCGGTAGTGCATCAGTTTGGGTGTCAAGCCGCCCGCAGAACGCCTGACAAGGCGGTCCCCCGACCACGATCAGGCAGCTGGGCTTCACGCTGCTGCTCCCGGGGCACGGAAGGCCGGCGTCCCTGTCAAGGTGAAGCGGCGGGCGCCGGCGACTGCATCGTCGAGCGACCGGCTTGACTCTGTCAACGGTCCGGTTTACAAGTGTCAACGTGAATATTGACAGTCCCCTCTTCGGGGGCTCCACCGCGCGTCGGGCCATCCTGCGGCAGTTCTTCTCGCGCCCAGGCATCGTGCGGCACGTCAGGGAGCTAGCGCGCGAGCTCGGCTACTCGGCGACGATCGTGGGCCGGGAGCTGCAGCGACTGGAGCGGGCGGGCGTGCTCCGGTCCGAGCACATCGGCGCGACGCGCCGCTACCAGGTGGACGAGGGATCGCCGATCGCCGCGGAGATCCGCTCGCTCGTCCAGAAGACGATCGGGATCGAGGCGAGGCTCACGCAGGCGCTGCGCGCCGTGGACGGCATCGAGGAGGCGTTCCTGTTCGGCTCGTATGCCCGGCACGAGGACCGCGCGACCAGCGATCTCGACCTGTTCGTGGTCGGATGTGTGGATCAGGAAGCGCTGTCCGATCAGCTGGCGGACGCGGAGCGCGATCTCGGACGCGACGTGAACGTCGTCAGCTACGAGCGCGCCGAGCTCGACCGGCTCCGGTCCGAGGCCGACCGGTTCGTCACGGACGTCCTGGCAGGCCCTCGAGTCCCGCTGATTCCGTCGGCCGGGCCTGGCTGATGGCCGATACGACGCTCGACGAGCTCTTGAGGACCGGGCTCCTGCAGGCGAAGCCGCCGGATCCCCGCCGGGTCGGTGGCTGGCTCGCGCGATCGGAGAAGGACCTCGAGCTGGCTACCCGGGTGCTGGGCGACATCGACCGCGATCGCGCGATGGCGGTGGCCTACGAGGCCGGCTATCGAGCGTGCGCCGGCCTGCTCGATCTCGCCGGCTACCGGGTGAGAGCCAGCCCGGGCACCACCGCGCGGCGATCACTGCGTAGGTTTCGGTCGGTAGTCTCGAGGATCCAGGGCAAGGTCGTTGGCCGCGCGATCGAGTCGGATCCAATCCGTGCTGTTGATGCCGCGGCGGTTCGTGGACGTCGGACTGCTCGGGAACGCGCTGGCGATCTTGATCCACCGTTCGTGTTCGCGGGCGATCGCTCGGATTTCGTCAGCCACTTCGGAGAGGTCCTGGTCCTGGCTGAACACGAGGGCGACATCGTAGTCGCCGGATCTGGCGAGCCGAACGATGTCCAGCGCGATCCGCACGTCGATGCCTTTCTCCTGGCCGACGAGGACCGTGGTCGAGCTGCCATCGCGAAGGGCGATCGTCTGGTTCCTGTATCTCAACGGCCGGGTGTAGCTGACGATCCCCTGCGTGCCCATCACGGCGAGCTTGGCCGTCCAGAAGTGGTTCCAGAAGGGATTGTCGCCAGGATCCGGAACACCGGTGTAGAAGCGGGTGCCCACCGCCGTCCAGCCGTGCGCCGCCGCCACGTCCTCAGTCAGTACCCTGGGGTCGAAGTTGGGGTAGGAGTACCCAAAGGCCTGCTTCGCGGCGTCGAAGAGGTTCTGGCCGTCGACAAAGCCGATCACGCGCTTGACCTGGGACTCGATCACGATCGCCCTCAACGAAAAACCCCGGCGGAGGCCGTAGCCGGCTGATCCGACGGGGAGTAGATGAGCGGACAGTAGACCCAATGCAGGCAAAGGTCAATCACCCGTGCGGCGATTCGCGCAC
>JAJYGO010000229.1 GCA_021785115.1 Chloroflexota bacterium
CCCCGGCCAACTGATCGAAGATCCTCGGCCAAGCGGCGATCGGCCTGACGGTGAAGGTGGGACCCATCCTGTCGAGGACCATGTGCTCCAGCCGCGGAGAGCTGCAGCAGGAGGGAAGGGAACGATGATCTGGCTCGAGGCGAGCGTCCAGTGGCTCCACATCCTGTTCGCCGTCTTCTGGTTCGGGTCGACGCTGTTCACCGACTTCGTGCTGATGCCGGCGGTGATGGCGATGTCGCCCGCCGGCCAGCGCGAGCTCGGTCAGCGGATCGGGCCGATCGCCGCGCGGATCGAGCCGCGGGCGGCCGTCGCCACGATCGTGCTCGGGGCGCTGCGGGGCACCGTGTTCGGCCCGGTGCAGAGCCCCTCGGCCCTGGGCACGGCCTACGGGCTCACCTGGCTGGTCTCCCTGCTGCTGGCCGTGGGGCTCTTCGCCTTCGGCGAGTGGGTGCTGACGCCCGCCGTCGCGCGGATCCCGAGAGCCGCGACGCCCGAGGAGCAGGCGCGGCTCGTCGGGCAGGTGCGGCGCCACGCGCTGACCCAGCTGGCGGGCTTCCTGCTCATCCTCGTGGCCATGGTGGCGATGCACTACGAGGGGTAGCCGCCAGCCGCCGCCATCGCCCGAGGACGCGAGTCGGGCCCGTTCTCCGGCGGTCCGACCCGATCCCGGGCGGACCGCTCACGGGCTGGGGCGGCGGCGACGCAGGGCCCGCCTGCCGCGGACTCGTCTCAGGGCTCGTCTGGACGCTGGGCAGTGTCGCTGCACGGGCGACGTCCGCTCCGCGGCCTCATGGCATCTGTCGCACCCCAGCAGTGCGAGCATCAGCCATTCCCGAGACCGCACCGGGCGGGGGAGCGGGATCTAGCCCTCGGCGGTGCCAGGCCCATTCACTACGCGGCCGGCTCCGGCTCGGGACGAGCCTCGGGCGACCTGTGGGACTGGATCCTTGGAGACCGGCTCGCACTACTCGGTCGTCGCCATGCGCAGCCTGCTGCGGCCGAACGGTGTCGTCGAGCTCGACGACACCGCCCCGACCAACGTCGGCGTCGGCGAGGTCAGCGCTCCCCGGCGGCGACAGCCTCGATGTCGACGAGCCGGAGCATGTCGATCGTGTCGCTCAGATGCCCGTTGAAGATCCGCCGCGCGATGTCCAGCAGCTCGAACAGCTGGGGATCGGCGACGCGGTAGATGATCGTCGTCCCACGCCGTTCCGTATCGACGATGCTTCGGCCCCGCAGGACCGCGAGCTGCTGCGATACCGACGTGTTGGGCACGCCGGTTGCCTCTTGGATCTGGGTGACGCTGAGCGGACCACTCCGCAGCAGCTCGAGGATCCGGATGCGGAGCGGATGCGCAAGGGCCTTGAAGAACTCCGCCTTCAATCGGCGGAGGCGCTCCGCATCGTCGCGCACGGGGTGTTCTCGTTCCATGTCGTGGCGCTTCCTCGTCTGGCGTGTCCGGACCGGTTGTCTGCTTTCCTGCAAGCTTGAAGGATGACCAGAGTCCATGACCGCCGCACAGGCACTTCGATCGAAGGCAGTATCTGATAATACTCGAGGGCTGTCTACCTGCTATCTTGCAGAAATACAGATGAGGCCTACGATCCCGGAGTGGGCGGCAGCGCGGACGCCCCCCACGGCACAGGCCCGGTGCTGTGCCACACGGTGCCGGACGGTCCTGCAGGCTTCAAGAGTTTGAAGATATAGTGGAAAAGGCCGGTGCCACGCGACTTCTGTCCCGCGGGTGAGTACGGCGAGACGGAGGAGGAACCGGCGTGTCGTTCGCGACCGTGCTCGGAGGAGCGGGGGTGCCGCTGCTCGCGACCATCGGCGTGCTCCTCGCCCTCTCGACCCTTGCCGCTCTCGCGCCGCGGTCCCGGTTGAACCCTCGGGCGCTGTCGCTCTCGCTGGCCGGCCTGGCCTGCATCGCACTCGCCGTCCTCGGCGCCACCGTGATCGCGTCGGGATCCCCGGTCGCCGCCAGCGCGGGCGACGTGCTCGGCTTCGCCCTGATCGACGTCCGCTACGACCCGCTCGCCGGCCTGTTCCTCGTCGCGCTCGGCGCGGCAGGCACCGCGAGCTCGGTGTTCGCGATCGGCTACACCTCCCACGACGGGCCCGGCGTCGACCGGACCGCGGCCGCGTACCCGGTCTTCCTCGCCAGCCTCGCCCTCGTGTTCGGCGCCGACGACGCGTTCGCGTTCCTGCTCGCCTGGGAGCTGATGGCCCTGAGCTCTGCCCTGCTCGTGGTCGGCCGGCGCCCGAGCGCCGACGTCGCGCGGGCCGGCTACGTGTACCTCGTCCTGACCCACCTCGCGACCGCGGCCCTCATCATCGCCTTCGCGATCCTCGCCTCGGCCGCCGGCTCGACGAGCTTCGGCGCCTTCGGGCGGGCCGCCGCGAGCCTGTCGCCGGCCGTCCGCGACATCGTCTTCGTGCTCGTGCTCGTCGGCTTCGGGACGAAGGCGGGCGCGATCCCGCTCCACGTCTGGCTGCCCCGCGCCCACCCGGTCGCACCGTCCCACGTCTCGGCGCTGATGTCGGGGGTGATGATCAAGGCCGGCATCTACGGCATCGTGCGCTTCGGCCTCGAGATCCTCGGCCCGGGACCAGAGTGGTGGGGCCTGCTCGTCCTCGGCGTCGGGGTGGCCTCCGCGGTGCTCGGCGTGCTCTACGCGCTCATGGAGCACGACCTCAAGCGCCTCCTCGCCTTCCACAGCATCGAGAACATCGGGATCATCCTGATCGGCGTCGGGATCGCACTGCTCGCCAGCGCCGACGGCGTGGCCGCGCTCGCGGCCCTCGCTCTCACCGCGGCCCTCTTCCACACCCTGAACCACGCGCTCTTCAAATCGGTCCTGTTCCTCGCTGCCGGCTCGATCCAGTCAGCGGTCGGGTCTCGGGACCTCAACGCCCTGGGCGGGCTCGCGCGGGCGATGCCCGTCACCGCGCTCGCCTTCGGGATCGGGGCGGCGGCGATCAGCGGCCTTCCGCCGCTCAACGGCTTCGCCAGTGAGTGGCTGACGTTCCAGGGGCTGATCGGCGCCGGTGGCGAGGAGGGGCTGTCGCTCGTCGCGCGATCGGGGGCCCTCCTCGCGGTCGCGGGGCTCGGGTTGACGGCGGCGCTCGCGGTGGCCTGCTTCGTCAAGGCAACCGGGATGGGCTTCCTCGGCCTGCCGCGCAGCCCGCGGGCGGCCGAGGCCCGCGAGACGGCCACGTCGATGGGAGTCGCCATGGCGGGCCTGGCGGCCGCCTGCATCGGTGTCGGGATCGCGGCCGGGCCGGTCTCGGGCGTCATCGGCGGCATCTCGCGCGGGACGCTCGGCGGCGCCAGCCCGACCGTGGGGGTATTCGAGCCCGTGGTCGGCCTCGATGCGCTCTACGCGGCGGGCCCCCTCGCCGTCGTGGTCCTCGCCGTGGCGGGCGTCGTGTGGTTCGTCGGCGTGCGGCGCCGGACGGCGCGCCGGGCGCCGACTTGGACGTGCGGCAACGTGCCCGAGGCGGCGTTCGAGTACACGGCGACGAGCTACGCCAAGCTCATCCGGCTCTACTACGGGCCGGTCCTGCGGCCGGCGCGCGAGGTCTCGGTCGAGCTGCATCCCGGGACGCCCTTCCCCCGGACCGTCCACTACCGGGGCGAGGTCAGCCACGTGATCGACGAGCGCCTCTACGCGCCCCTCCACCGGGCCTCCGTGGCGGCCGCGCAGCTGGTCCGGCGGATCCAGTCGGGCAGCCTGCAGGCGTACCTCGCCTACGCGGTCGTCGCGCTCGTCGTGCTGCTCCTGGTCGCCCGCTGATGCCGGACCCGGCCGTGCTCGGGGCGCTCGTCGTCGGCCTGGCCCAGGTTGCGCTCACGCTGGCCGTCGCGCCGCTCCTGCTCGGGATCACCAAGCGGGTCAAGGCCCGCCTCCAGTACCGGCAGGGGCCGCCGCTCCTGCAGCCGTACCGCGACCTCGCGAAGTGGTGGGCGAAGCAGCCGGTCGAGAGCGACGCCGCGAGCCCGCTGACCGGGGCGGCCCCGGCGATCGTCCTGGCCGCCGTCGTCGTCGCCACGCTCCTCGTTCCGATCGTCGGCGCCCGGCCGCCGCTGGCCGGCTGGGGCGACCTGCTCGTCGTCGTCGGGCTCATGGCCCTGGCCCGCTTCGTCCTCGCCCTGTCGGCGCTCGACGCCGGCAGCGCCTTCGGCGGCATGGGCAGCAGCCGCGAGGTCGCGATCGCGACCTTGGTCGAGCCGGCGCTCCTGCTCGCCCTCACCGGCGCCGCCCTGGCGGCCGGGTCGACCGACCTCGGTCGGATCGCGACGCTCGGCGTCGCCGCGGGGGGCGCCTGGTACACGCCACCGCTCCTGCTGGCCGCCGGCGCGTTCGCGATCGTGGCGGTCGCCGAGACCGGTCATGAGCCGGTCGACAATCCCGATACCCACCTCGAGCTCACGATGATCCACGAGGCGATGATGCTCGAGGCGTCCGGTCCCCGGCTGGCGATCCTCATGTACGCAGCCGAGATCAAGCTCGTCCTCGTCGCAGGCCTGTTCGCGGCGGTCTTCCTGCCGGTCGGCATCGCCCTCGACCTGACGCCGCTGTCGCTCCTGGTCGCGATCGCAGCCGCCCTGGCGAAGCTGATCGGGGCAGCCGTCATCCTCGGGGTGCTCGACGCGAGCCTGGCCAAGCTGCGCATCCTCGCCCTGCCGGGCCTTCTCGCGACGGCGTCGATCATCGCGGCGGTCGGCCTCGCGACTCGCCTCTGGCTGCCGGCATGACGATCGACCCGCGGACCGCCGGCCAGCTCGTCGACGCGTGCGCGGCGGCGATCGTCCTCCTCGGCGTCGGACTGGCCGCGACGCGCTCGATCGGTCGTGCGATCTGGCTCGTCGCCCTCCAGTCGGCCCTCACCGGCGTGGCGGCGATCAGCGTGGGGCTGGCCACCGGTGCCGGCCACCTCGTGATTGGCGGCCTGCTGGCCGTCGGGGCCAAGGGGGTGGTCGTGCCGTTCGTGCTCGGCTCGATCCTTCGCCGCTCTCCCGTCCGGCAGGAGCGGCATCCGCTGCTCGGCCCGCACGCATCGCTCGTCGCCGCGGTGGCAATCGTGTTCGTCGCGAGCGCGGCCGCGAACGGGGCGTTCGTCGGGGCGAGCGTGGCTGCGGGCCGGGGCCTGCCGGCCGCGATGGCCACGGTGATGACCGGCCTGCTCATCATCATGACCCGCCGCAAGGCGCTCTCGCTCGTCGTCGGCCTCCTCGCCTTCGAGAACGGGATCGCCCTCACGGCATTCGCGCTGACGTACGGGATGCCATTCGTCGTCGAGCTCGGGGTCCTGTTCGACCTGCTCATCGCCGTCGTCGTCGCCTGGGTATACGCGCGCCGGATGCTCGACGTCCTGGGCAGCACCTCGACCGACGAGCTGCGGAGCCTGCGCGGATGACGGAGCTGCTGGTCGCACTGATCGTCGTCGCCCCGACCGCTGCCGGGGCCCTCGCCTGGTTCGCCGACGACCGGCACGCCGGTCGCCTCGCGGCGCTCGGCTTCGTGACCGCGCTCGCGGCCGGGCTCCTCCTCGCCGCGCGCGTCTTCGTCGAGGGTCCGCTTGGGGCGTTCGGCGGCCTGGTCGTGGTCGATGCGCTCGGCGCTTACGTGCTGGCACTCGTCCTCGTGGTCGCCACCGTCGCCCTTGCCGGCTCACCGGGGCATCTCGCCCACGAGCGAGCCGCCGGACGGCTTCGACCAAACGACACGGGCCGCTACTACGCGCTGCTCCTGTGGTTCGCGACTGCGCTCGCGGTCGTCCCGCTCCTCGACAACCTCGGGCTCCTGTGGGTCGGCATCGAGGCGACCACGATCGTGTCGGCGCTGCTGGTCGGCTTCGCCCGGACGCCGACCGCGATCGAGGCCGCCTGGAAGTACCTCATCCTGGGCTCGATCGGGATCGGCTTCGCCCTCCTCGGGACGCTGCTCCTGTACGCCTCGTCGGTCGGCGTGCTCGGCGAGACGAGCGACGCGCTTGCCTGGACCCGGCTCACCGAGATCGCACCGCGACTTGATCCGGGCCTCGCCCGTCTCGCCTTCATCTTCGCCCTGGCAGGCTACGGCACGAAGGCGGGCCTTGTGCCGTTCCACTTCTGGCTGCCCGATGCGCACAGCCAGGCCCCGAGCCCGATCTCGTCGCTCCTTTCCGGGGCGGCACTGGCGGTCGCCCTGTACGCGCTCGCCCGCTTCCACCTCATCACCGTCGCCACCCTCGGGCCTGCCTTCTCATCAACCCTGCTGGTCGTCTTCGGGCTCCTCAGTCTCGTGACGGCGCTCCCGTTCATCGTGGCCCAGGGCGACCTCAAGCGCCTCCTCGCCTACTCCTCGATCGAGCACCTCGGGCTGGCGACGCTCGCCCTCGGCTTCGGGGGCCACCTGGCGCTGCTCGGCCTCACCCTCCACCTGTTCAGCCACGGCCTGGCCAAGTCGACCGTCTTCCTCGCCGCGGGACGGCTCGTCGCCGAACGCGGGAGCCGCCGGATAGGGCGGCTAGGAGGCAGTCTCGCCCGCTCGCCGGCCGACGGTCGGGCTCTCGTGGTGGCCGCGCTCGCGCTTGCCGGACTGCCGCCGTCGGGGATCTTCGTCGCTGAGATCGCGATCCTCCTGGGCGGTGTGCAGGCGGGCTGGGGCCTGGCCGCGGGAGCCGCGGCGGCAATCCTCGCGCTGGCGGTGGCGGGCCTCCTCTTCCACGTGATCCGGGTGTCGGTGGGCCCCCCCGGACGCCCCGCGGAAGGGCCTCCGGCCTCGCGTCGTTGGGCGCTGCTCCTCGGGGTCCCCCTCACGGTCGTCGTTGTCGCCGGGCTCTGGACGCCCTCGCCGCTCTTGGCGGCGCTCGACCAGGTCGTGCTCGTTCTCGGGGGCGGCCGTGGCTGAGCCGCTAGAGGCCGGGGGCGCTGCACCGGTCGCTTCGGGCCAGGCGTCTGCCGCGGCCCGGAACGGGGCGGTCGAGCCCGTCGCGCCCGACGCCCTGGGCCCGCGCGTCGCGGACACCGTGGCCGCGGGCGGCCGGTTCGTCATGCTCGTGGGTCTCGACGAGCGTTCCGTCGGGGGCGACGGCCTGGCGGTCGAGGCGATCGCCGCCGGGCCGGACGGCGGTCTCATCCGGCTCCGGGCGGGCCTGCCGCTGGCGGAGCCGTCGTACCGGTCGATCAGCTCGCTCGTGCCGGCCGCGCACTGGGACGAGCGCGAGGCCAAGGACCTGCTCGGGATCGTGCCGGTCGGTCATCCGGATCCGCGCCGGCTCGTCCTCCACGAGCGCTGGCCGCGCGGCTACCACCCGCTGCGCAAGGACGCCGCGGCCGACGTCCGGCCGCCCGACGCCGAGCGCCACCTCGTCAGTTTCGAGGTCCACGGGGAGGGCGTCTACCAGCTCCCGGTCGGGCCCATCCACGCCGGGGTCATCGAGCCCGGCCACTTCCGGTTCTCGGCGATCGGCGAGCGAGTCCTGCACCTCGACGCCCGGCTCGGGTTCGCGCACCGCGGGCTGGAGAAGCTCGTCGAGGGCCACTCGTTCGCGGGTGCGCTGCCGATCGTCGAGCGGGCATGC
>JAJYGO010000040.1 GCA_021785115.1 Chloroflexota bacterium
GGTGCTGCTCGCCCGCATCGCCGGCTACCGCCGCCAATGGTGCGGATTTCAGGGGTTTTGGCCACCCTGTTTCGCGCGAATTGGACACCCCGTTTCGCCGGAAACGGCCACCCTGTTTCACGGGTAATGGCCACCCCCTCGGATAGGTCGTCGGCAGCAGCGCCGGCATGAGGCGCCCCGGACCCGGCACGCTCACCTGGAATGCGTTCACACCGCCCCAGGAGAGATGCCGGTGCCCCGTCCCCGTGCTGCCATGCGCAAGATCAGAGAAGCCCTGCGGCTTTGCCTCGCCGAGGGCCTGAGCCCGCGCCAGGCCGGCATCGCGACAGGCCTGCCCCGTTCCACCGTCCGCCGGTACGTCGTACGGGCGGTCGAGGCCGGCCTCGGCTGGCCGCTGCCGCCCGAGCTTGACGACCGCGCCCTCGAGGAGCGCCTGTACGGCCGGGCGGCCCCGGCACCCTCGGCCGACCAGCGCCCCGTCCCGGACTGGGCGGTCGTCCACCGCGAGCTGCGGCGCAAGAGCGTCACCCTCCAGCTGCTGTGGACCGAGTACCGGGCGAGCTGCCCCGACGGCTTCGGGTACACCTGGTTCACCGAGCGGTACCGGGCGTACGCCGGGCGGCTCGACGTCGTCCTGCGCGGGGACCACCGCGCCGGCGAGAGGCTGTTCCTCGACTTCGCGGGCCAGACCATCCCGATCACCGACCCGCTCACCGGCGAGATCTGGCAGGCCCAGCTCTTCGTCGCCGTCCTCGGAGCCAGCAACTACACGTACGCCGAGGCGCTGCCCTCCCAGGCCGAGGTCCACTGGACGGCGGCCCACGTCCGGGCCTTCGAATTCTTCGGGGCCGCGCCCGCGATCCTGGTCCCCGACAACCTGAAGGCCGGGGTGACCAGGCCGCACCGCTACGAGCCGATCCTCAACGCCTCGTACGCCGAGCTCGCCGCCCATTTCGGGTGTGCGATCCTGCCGGCTCGCCCGAAGAAGCCAAGGGACAAGGCGAAAGTGGAATCCGGCGTCTTGGTGGCCGAACGCTGGATCGCGGCGGCCCTGCGCAACCGGACGTTCTTCTCGATCGCCGAGGCGAACCGGGCGATCGCCGAGCGCGTGGCCTGGCTGAACAACCGGCCCTTCAAGAAGCTCGAGGGCTCCCGGGCGAGCCTGTTCGCCGAGCTCGACCGGCCCGCGATGCGGCCCCTGCCGGCGATCCCGTACGAGTACGCGACCTGGAAGACGGCCAAGATCTCGATCGACTACCACGTGGACGTCGACCGCCACTACTACAGCGTCCCGTACACGCTCGCGGGCGAGCAGGCCGACGTCCGGGCGTCGGCGCGCACGGTCGAGGTCTTCGTCCGCGGCCGGCGGGTCGCGAGCCACCTGCGCAGCAGTGCGGTGGGCCGGCACACGACCGAGTCGGCCCACATGCCCGAGTCCCACCGCCGCCACCTCGAGTGGACGCCCAGCAGGCTCGTCGCCTGGGGCGAGCAGACCGGTCCCGCCACGGGCGCCCTGGTGGCGGCGATCATGGCCTCCCGGCCCCACCCCGAGCAGGGCTTCCGAAGCTGCCTCGGGATCTTCCGCCTGGGGCGCCGCCACGGTCCCGAGCGCATGGAGGCCGCCTGCGCCCGGGCGCTCGCGGTCGGCTCCCTCAGCTACCGCAGCGTCGACTCGATCCTCAAAGCCGGCCTCGACCGGGCGCCCCTGCCGGAGCCGGTGCCGGTCCGGGCCACCAGGGTTCACCCCAACGTCCGCGGCCCCGGCTACTACGAGTGATCGGCATGGACCGTCACCGCATCCGTCACGGAGGAGATCACGTGCTCACCAGCCCCACCCTCGATCGGCTCTTCGCGCTCAACCTCGCCGGCATGGCGCGGGCCCTCGTCGAGCAGCGCGAGAACCCGGCGTACACCGAGCTGCCGTTCGAGGATCGCCTCGGGCTGCTCGTCGACCGGGAGGCCACCGACCGGGAGAACCGGCGGCTCGAGCGGTACCTGCGCGCCGCCAAGCTGCGGGTCGCGGCATCGGTCGAGGACATCGACTTCCGGGCCCCGCGGGGGCTCGACCGCTCGGTCCTGCTCGAGCTCGCGGCATCGCGCTGGGTCAGCGCCCACCAGCAGGTGCTCGCCACCGGACCCACGGGCGTCGGCAAGACCTATCTCGCCTGCGCCCTGGCCGCGGCCGCCATCCGCGCGGGGCACTCCGCGCTCTACCTGCGCGTGCCACGCCTCCTGTCCGAGCTCGCCACGGCGCGCCTCGACGGGCGCCTGGTCCGCCTGCTCGCGGCCTGGGCCCGGATCGACGTCCTCGTGCTCGACGACTTCGCCCTGCAGCCGCTCACCGATGCCCAGGCAGCGGACCTGCTGGAGGTGATCGAGGACCGGGCGGGCCTGCGCTCCACCATCGTCACGAGCCAGCTCCCCGTCGCCCTCTGGCACGAGGGGCTGGGCGAGCCCACCGTCGCCGACGCCATCTGCGACCGCCTGCTCGCGGGCGCCCACCGGATCGAGCTGTCGGGCGCATCCCTGCGCCGCTCAGAGCCACGCACAGCTCCGGCAGGTCCGGCAACCGACGCTCCGGCGACCCGCCGATGACCCCACGGGCCCGCAGCGCGCCGCCTTCGGCGTGCCACACTACCCAGCCACGGACCGGAAGGAGGTGAGGATCAGGGGATGAGAGCGACGCCCCGCGTCGGCCGCTGACGCGGCCTCCGAGGGGGTGGCCAAAACCCCGATCCAGGGTGGCCGTTTCGCGCGGACTGGCATGGCCAATTCAGCGAAATACGCAGCCAATGGACCGATGACCTCCTGTACCGAGACCGGGCCCTGTACGAGACGTACAACAAGATGCTGTCGCTGGTCCCCACCGCCGAGCTGCCCTGGTACCGCCACGCCTGGGACCAAGAGCGCGAGACGCACGAGCAGCGGTCGTTCGACGAGCACGCGCCGCTGGTCGAGGAGCTGCTCGCCCGCATCCGCGCCGGCGGCCCGCTGAGCTCCACCGACATCGAGCCGCGCGCCGCCATCGACTGGTACTGGCGGCCCACCAACCAGGTCCGCGCGCTGCTGGAGGCGCTGGCCGAGGCCGGGATCCTCGCCATCGCCCGCCGCGAGGGCAACCGCCGGGTCTACGACCTCACCGAGCGGCTCTTCCCGGCCGACCTCCTGGCGCAGCGCCCGCCCGAGCACGAGCAGCGGCTGCACAAGCTCCGCTCGCGCTACCAGGCCAACGGCCTCCTCGGCGCCACCGGCGAGTACACGCTCTGGAGCGGCACCGCGCGCACGGCGCCCCACCGCAACGAGCTGCGGGCCGAGCTCGAGACCCGCGGCGACATCGTCGCGCTCGGGGTCGAGGGGCTCAAGGGCCCCCGGTACGTCCCCGCGGCCTCGCTGGCGCTGCTTGACGCTGCCGAGGCCGAAGTGGCGGCCGAGGGCGACTCGGCGCCTGGGTGGGCAGTTGGGCAGCCCGCCGGGCGGCCGCCGGGCGTGGCCCTCCTCGCGCCCCTCGACCCGCTGGCGTGGGACCGCGACCTGCTGCTCCGGCTCTACGGCTTCGACTACCGCTGGGAGGTCTACGTCCCCGCCGCGAAGCGCCGCTGGGGCTACTACGTCCTGCCGCTGCTCTACGGTGACCGGCTGGTGGGCCGGATCGAGCCCCGGATCGACCGCAAGGCGAAGGTGCTGGGCGTGCTCGGCCTGTGGTGGGAAGCCGGCTTCGATCCGCTCGATCCTGCCCACGACGGCTTCGTCGACGCCCTGGCCGAGGCGCTCCGAGCGCACGCCGCCTTCGCTGACGCGACCCGGGTCGTCCTGCCGA
The DNA here is from genome assembly GCA_021785115.1 of Chloroflexota bacterium. The sequence goes on from JAJYGO010000040.1 coordinate 3,818, forward strand.
GGACTGCACGCCATCGCCCGCTCGCGCAGGCGCTGCGGCCCAGGCTGGCCATGACCCGGGCTGGGCTGGAAGCGTCGCGGACATGAGCATCGAGATTCGCCATCCGGCCCCAGGCGAGCCTGCGGCCGCGTTCGACGTCATGTCCGCCGCCTTCCTCGAGCGACCTGATATCGAACGGGTGACCGCGCAGTTCGGGCCCGTGTGGGAGCCCGAGCGGTCATGGATCGCCTGGGACGGCGCCCAGGCTTGCGGCACCTTCCGCTCCCGGGGCACCGATCTGACGCTCCCGGGCGGCGTGACGATCCCGGCGGCCTCAGTCTCGGCCGTGACCGTGCTCCCCACGCACCGTCGACGCGGGATCCTGAGCCGCATGGCGGCGACCGCGCACGCCGCAATCGTTGAGGGCGGCGAGCCGCTCGCGGTCCTGCTCGCGTCGGAGTACCCGATCTACGGCCGCTTCGGCTATGCGCCCGCGACCCGTGAGGCTCAGCTGACCGTGGAGTCCCGGCGGACCATCGTCCGGGGCGAGCCCACCGGAACGTTGCAGTTGGCGCCGCTCGTCCCGGCCACCCGCGACGAGATGCGGGCCGTGTTCGAGGCCGCCCGCCGGCAGCGCGCCGGCGAGATCGACCGTCGCGACCTCAGCTGGGATCTTGATGTGGGCCTCGTCGAGGACGCGTTCGAGGGCAAACGCTGGAACGGACACGTGGTGCTGCACCGCAGCGCCGCTGGCGCGGTGGACGGCTATGCGCGGTACACGGCCGAGTGGAGGACGGGTCTGCCTCGCGGTCCGGAGGGCGAGATCGAAATCGTCGACCTTCACGCGCTCGACGGCGCGGCCTCTGTCGACCTCTGGCGCTTCCTCCTGGCGGTGGACCTCGTGTCCACGGTCAGAGCCGTGCACCGGCCGGTCACCGACCCGCTGCCCTGGCTGCTGACCGACGCCCGAGCGGCCCGGATCGACCGACTCAGGGACCGCCTGTGGGTCCGCCTGTTCGACGTCTCGCGGGCGCTCGAGGCGCGCGCCTACGAGCGGGCCGGGAGCGTCGTGCTGGAGGTGATCGACGAGGAGCCGTGGGGCGGGACGCGGAGCTGGCGCCTCGACGCGAGCCCCGATGGCGCCACCTGCCGGCCGACGGACGCCTCGCCCGACCTCACCCTGCCCGTCGCCGCGCTGGGCGCGGCCTACCTGGGCGGGACCCGCCTGCGCGACGCGGTCCGCATGACGGGCGTCGACGAGCACCGGGCGGGCGCCCTCTCCGAGGCTGACGCGCTCTTCCGCACCGCCGACGAGCCGTGGTGCTCCACGCCCTTCTGAGCCGAGGCGCGGCCAGGGAGCGGAGGCGCAGGCTCACGCCTCGCGCGGCCGCCCCGTCGTCCGACGCACCACGAGCGAGACCGGCATCACCTCGCGCATCGGGCCTTCGTCGTTGCCCGCGATCAGCGCCTCGAGGCGCGCCACCGCACGCTCGCCGCTCTCGGTCAGGGGCTGGTGGATCGTGGTGAGCCCCACGAAGTCGGCCGCCTCGACATCGTCGTAGCCGATCACCGAGAGGTCGCCCGGCACCTCGAGCCCGAGGGCCGACGCCGCCTCGAGCACGCCAATCGCCTCGGTGTCGGACGCCACGACGATGCCGGTCGGGCGATCGGGCCTGGTGAGGATCGCCGCCGCGGAGGTGCGGGCGCTCGGCCGCGAGTGCTCGGCGAGCCCGAGGTGGTCGCTCCGGATCGCGAGCCCCTCCTCACGGAGCGCCTGCTCCACGCCGCGGAGGCGGAGCCGGCTCGACGAGAAGCCGAATCCCGGCCGCGGGACGTCGCCGATGAATCCGAGGCGGCGGTGGCCGAGCTCAAGCAGGTGGCGGGCGGCGATCCGGCCCCCGTCAACGTCGTCCATCACGACCCGGGGCACGCTTCGGTGGTGGGCGTCCAGCAGCACGAGCGGCAGGCCCGTGGCTTGGATCCGGGCCAACTCCTCCTCGTGGGGCGTGATCGACATCAGGATCAGCCCGTCGATGCGCTCGGGCCGGGCGATCGTCCGCAGCACCGCGTCGCGGCGTTCCGCCGACTCGACGTTCATCGTGATCATGTCGAGGCCCGCGGCGACGAGCGACAGCTCGATGCCCCGCAGGCGCTCCACCACGGACGGCCGCGTGAGGAACGGCACCACCACGCCCACTGTCTGCGAGCGGCCCAGCGACAGGCGCCGCGCGGCCGCGCTCGGGACGAAGTCCAGCTCGTCGATCACGGCTTGAACCCGGGCGCGCGTCTCCGGATCGACGTTGGGCTTGCTGTTCAGGACCCGGCTCACGGTCCCACGCCCGACGCCGGCCTTGCGTGCGACGTCGCCGATCGTGACTGGCATTGGTCCTCCGGCCGGGATGTGGTGATGAGGACATCATATCCGAGTTCGCGGGACCGGTTCCATGGGCCGCGCATGTTGTGGCGGGTGATCGTAACTTCCCTCTTCCACTCCGCGCGATTACCTGCTACGCTGCGCCCGTCATCTCATGGGAGCGGTTCCACGAGAGACTCGATGGCGGTCTAGGAGGAGCAACGCGGACATGTCAGGCGAGTTGGACAGAAGCGTCAAGCGACGCGATCTACTCAAGGCCGGCGCGGTGCTCGGCCTCGGCATCCCGGGCATCGGCGCGTTCCTCGCGGCATGCTCGAATTCGGCGGCCTCCCCCAGCGCCGCGTCCCCAGCGGCGGCGTCAGCCGTTGCCAGCCAGCCGAACGCCGCAAGCGCCACCGCTGCCGCGTCGGCCCCGTCGAGCGCGGCAAGCGCCGCCGCCGACCCCACGGTGACGGTCAACCTGTACGACACCATGCCGCAGGCCACCCAGACTGAGTGGCTCAACACGTGGTACCCGCAGTTCCAGAAGCTGCACCCCACGGTCTCGATCAAGGAGACCAACGGCGGCATCGAGAACGCGCAGACGCTCCGCCAGCAGGTCGCGGCGAACACCGACACCTCGCCCGACATGGCGTGGATGGAGAGCGGCGAGATGGGCGCCTACTCGGACGCCGGTCTGCTCGCGGACGTGGACACCTGGCTGAACGGCAAGCCCGACGTCAAGGCGGACATCTACCCGTCGCTGGTCACCCTGTGCTCGTACAACGGCAAGGTCCAGAGCCTGCCCTGGATGACCAACAACTGCGCGATGCTGATCAACACCGACGCCTTCGCGGCGGCGGGCGTCGCCATCCCGGACCAGGATCCGACCAAGACCTGGACGTGGGAAGACTTCGCGGCGGCGTGCCAGGCGATCACCGAGAAGGCGGGCATGAAGGGCTACCTCATGAACGCCACCCAGAACGGCTGGGACGCCTGGCTGTTCCACGCCTGGCTCGCCACCGCCGGCGGCACGTTCCTGTCCGATGCGGGGGACCCGGGCTTCGCCGGGCCCGAGGGCCTCGAGACCATGACCTACCTGCAGGGCCTGGTGACGAAGGGCTACACCTCGCCGCTCGACAAGGGCTGGGAGCTGACGCTCTGGTTCGGCAAGAAGGCCGCGATCGTGTGCAACGGGCCGTGGAACCTGCCGGACCTCCAGAAGTTCACCGACTTCAAGTTCACCGTGGTCCCGTTCCCGCGCCACAAGCAGCCGGCGACCAACATCGGTGGCGACAACCTGTTCGTGTTCAAGCACAGCGACGACAAGGTCAAGGGCGCGTTCGCCTACGCCGACTTCATGCTGAGCAAGGACTTCCAGGTGGCGTTCAACATCCAGTCGGGCAACCT
>JAJYGO010000273.1 GCA_021785115.1 Chloroflexota bacterium
TCGCTCACAGCCAACGGAGGCGCGGGATGATTGGCCATACCGAGCATCGTAGCTGCGACCAACATAACCTACAAGCCTATTATCGAGCACGACACTAGGTGTCGTTCCCGGGGTTGTTGAGACACGGCTGCTCATGCGGGCATGAGCTCGACGAGCCAGCCCTGGAGATGTTCGAGCGCCGGGACGCGCTCGAACCCGCGGGCGCTGAACGGGGTGCCGTCGTAGCGCTCGGCCGGCGTGTGCCAGTCGAGCTCCCCGTGGAGCCGGTCGTAGTTGTAGTAGATCGCGAAGCGGGTGATCTCGTCGGCGGCCGCCTCGAGCGTCCGGAAGATGTGGCGATCGAGCACCTCGGATTGGAGGACGCCCCAGAAGCGCTCGATCTTGCCGTTCGTCGGAGGGCGAGTTCACCTGGGTCCGGATGTGCCGGACGCGCAGCTCCTCGAGGGTCTGGCCGAAGAGGGTGAGCACGCCCGGCATCCAGGTCACAAACGGGCTGCCGTTGTCGCTCATGAGTTCCAGCGGCACCCCGCACAGCTCGACGCAGTCGGCGAGCCACTCGAGAATGGGCACCGCGCGCGGGCGGGGCAGGACGCGCAGGCCGATGAGGAAGCGGCTGTGGTCGTCCACCAGGCCGATGATCCAGACCTTGGTGTACTCGCCCCGCGCCCGCTGCAGGAAGAAGGGCCCCTTGATGTCGATGTGCCACAGCTCGTTGGGGCGGCCGCGCTCATAGGCCGGGCCGTGCTCCCGGCGGACCGACGGCCGGGCGGTGCCGAGGTCGGCCAGCAGGGCGTCGACGGCGTGGTGGCTCAACGGGTAGATCTCGCGCCGGGTGAACTCCGCCGCCAGGCGCTTCGAGTTCCAGTACGTGAGCAGGCGGACCACGATGACGGCCTGCTCGACCCAGCCCGGGAGCGCGGCGCGCGCCGGGCCGCGCGGGTGCGGGCGGAGCCCGTCCAGACCACCCTCGGCATAGCGCAGGCGCCAGCGGTGCAGGCTCGCCCGGCTGACGCCGAGGGCCAGCGCGGCGCCGAGGCCATCCTCGTTCGCCACGCGCACCGCCTTCGCGCGGAGGCGCAGGGCAGCCACGTCGTCGCGCGCTATGGGCCCCGGCGGACGACCGCCGCGGGTGGCGAGGAACAGAAAGCCCGGGCCTTCCTGATACGTGTTGCCGGAGCAGGCGCCGGTGTGGGTCGGATGGATTGGTCCCCTCGATCTCCTCCATCCGCCGACGCTAGGACGCGTCATCACGGCGTGTCTCAACAACGACGCCTAGTGTCGCGCGCCGGAATCGGCTTGCGCCTTCCGGATCGCCTTGGCGAGGATCTCGTCGGGGGTCTTGACCCACGTGAAGGGGGATGCGCCGCTGTTCCATTCGCGGGTGAATCGTTCGATCGCCGCGACGAGAGCGCGGACGCTCTCAAAGGACCCTCGGGCGAGCGCCTGGCGGCTCAGGATCCCGAACCAGGTCTCGATCTGGTTCATCCAGGAGGCCGAGGTCGGGGTGAAGTGAAAGTGGAAGCGCCGGTGGCGAGCGAGCCAGGCCACGATCTCGGGCGTCTTGTGGGTGGACACGTTGTCGAGGACGACGTGGATCTGGCGACGCGGGTAGGTCCGCGCGAGCAGGTTCAGGAAGTCGAGGAACTCCTCGTGCCGGTGGCGGGGCGCGGCCTGGTTCGTCACCAGCCCCGTCCCGACTTCGAGGGCGGCAAAGAGACTGGTCGTCCCGTTGCGCCGATAGTCGTGGGTATGGCGCTCCACCTGGCCCGGCCGGAGCTGGAGCATCGGCGCGGTGTGGTCGAGGGCCTGGATCTGGGTCTTCTCGTCGACCGAGAGCACGATGGCCCGCTCGGGCGGGTTGAGGTAGAGCCCCACCACGTCGGTCACCTTGGCCACGAGCTGCGGATCGCGGCTGAACTTGAACGTCTCGCTGCGGTGGGGCTTCAGGCGGCCCTCCGCCCAGATCCGGCCCACGGTCGAGGCGGAGAGGCCAACCTTGCGGGCGAGGCGCGCGCGGCTCCAGTGCGTGGTGGCATCGTCGGGCGCGTGGAGGGTCTCGGCCAGCACCCGCTCGCGGACCTCGCGCCCGTATCTGCGGGGCCGTCCGGGGTGGGGTGCATCGGCGAGGCCCGCGAGACCCCGCTCCTTGAACCTCCGCCGCCACAGCAGCACCGTCGGGATCGACACGCCGATCTCGTCGGCGATCTCCACGTGGGCGGCGCCCTCGGCCGCCCGGAGGATGATCCGGGCCCGCATCGCGGTGCGCTGCTCGGTCGTGCCCGCCCGGGTCATGGCCCGGAGAGCATCCGCTTCGGACTCGCTCACAGCCAACGGAGGCGCGGGATGTGCAGCCATGCCTCGGACAGTACGCTCATCCGATTCAAGAATCAAGCCCATTCCGGCGTGAGACACTAGTGGTCGCCCCGCGGCTCCGCGCCGCTGCCCGCGACGGCGGTGACCGCTCAGCGCGGGTCCCGGTCCGCCGGCGGACCCTCCTCCGCGCGCGGTGCGCGGGGCGGGGCCGCTTCGGTCGCGAGCGCGTCGCGCAGGCCCCGGGCGACTCCGCGTGCGACGGCTTCCTCGATGGCGGCCAGCACGGCCGGGTCGAGCGGCGGTGCCGCGACCGGGTGCCCGCTGTCGATCCCGAAGCGGGCCGCGATCTCGTCGGCGCTGATCCCGAGGAGGCGCGCGAGCTGCGGGAGGATCGTGCGCGACGGCCGACCGGCCACGCTCTCGCTCTCCCAGTTGGCCACCGCCGGGCGGACCACCCCCAGGGCACGCGCGAGATCCGCCTGGGTGCGGTAACCCGCCCGCAGGCGCATGCGTCGGAACCAGGCGCCCACTGTCTCCGGCATCGGCCGCATCCTACCAACCCGCGGGGCCGGATGCGTCAGCAGTTGACACGCATCTGACCATCTGTCAAACTCTGACGTGCCCCACACAGGGTGGCAGGATACGTGCAAGCGCCGCCCTGCGCACCAAAGATCGGGGCATCCGGGAGTACGGATCCAACCAACGCATGGACGTGTCAGAGAACGGGTCATCTGGGCAACTCGCGGTTGGGGACCATGCGGGCGCGGCCCCATCGGTCGGCCTGGTTCGTGACGCCCGCCACCGCTACCGTTGGAACAACGGCCCCTGGTATCCCTCGGTGACCACCATCCTGGGCATCAAGGACAAGCCGGGCCTGGTCGGCTGGGCGAAGCGGGAGACCGCGGCCTGCGCAGTGCGCAACGTCGACGTCCTCGCGCGCATGGTGGCGTCCGGCGGTCCCCAGGCGGCAGTGGAGTGGCTGAAGCGGATCCCCGACTACCGCCGCGACGTAGCGGCCGATTTGGGCGCGCGGGTCCATGCGGTGGCCGAGGGGCTGGGCCGCGGCGATCCGGTGGCGGTCGACGCGCAGGTGCGCCCCTACCTCGAGGCCTACCGGCGCGACTTCCTCGAGCCCTTTCGCCCGCGGTTCCTGGCGGTCGAGGCGATGGTGTTCTCGGAGCGTTACGAGTACGGCGGCACGGCCGACGCGTTCATCGAGATCGACGGGGAGATCTGGCTCATCGACTACAAGACCGGGTCAGGCATCTACCCCGACACCGCGCTCCAGCTGGCCGGGCTCGCCCGGGCCCAGTTCATCGGCCGGCCCGGCGACCCCACGCCGTACCCGGTGCCGCCGGCCACCCGGTTCGGGATCCTCCATGTGCGCCCCGACGGCGCCCGCCTCTATCCGGTGGTGGTGGACCGCGCCGCGGTCGCCGCCTTCCTCGACGCCCGCCGGCTGTACGCATGGGACCAGGGCGCGGCGCGCACGGCGCTGGGGGAACCGGTCCGAGCGCCGGCCCCCGGCGCGACGTCGAACGCCGCCGCCTGACCCGCCCCGTCGACCAGTCCGAGCGACCGTGCTGCGCCGCTATCCCGCTCGTCGGCATCGGCGGGCCGTCCGTCGCGACCCGGTGCCGCCGACGGTGCGCGACCACGTGCGCCGGCGTGACCGCGCGTGCGTCTTCACCCGCCTCGGGATCCCCCACCTGTGCCTGGGACGCCTGGAGCTCGACCACGTCCGCGCGTCGGGCGGGCTGGGGCTGAAGAGCCCGAGCACCCCGGACAACCTGGTGCTGCTCTGTCCCCAGGCGCACCTCGAGAAGACGCTGCACGGGCGTCGCTGGCGCCCGGTCCTGCTGGCCTGGATCGAGCGGGCGGAACGAGATGCCGACTGAGCCGCCCGCGCATCGCCGGTGAGGAGCGGGACAGGCTGCCTGGTGCGGCTGGCGGTACTGGCGCTGTGGATCGGGCTCATGGTCCAGGCGGCTACGAGCGCCCCCACGTCCGATGCGGCGCTCGCGCGGGTGGCACTCGTCTGGGGCGGGCCGGCCCTCCTGGGAGCCCTCGCGCGGCGGGCGCGCCGCCGACCCGCTCGGGGGACCTCCCCGATGGCGCGGGCACGCCCACCCGGTCACGGGGCCGGAGCCACGGCAGCGGGGGCAGCTGTGACGCGGGATCCCGCGCCACCGCCATCGCTGCGTCCGGTCCACTCTTCGCGTCGGAGCAGCACCCGCGCGTCGCGGGTACCCTCCTCGACCGAGTCAGGGCCGGCCCGGGCTCGGGATCCCGTCCCCGCCCAGCTGCGATTCCGGGTGCTCGAGCGCGACGGCTTCCGCTGTCGGTACTGCGGACGACCGGCTACCGCGCCCGGGGTCGTCTTGCACGTCGATCACGTGGTGCCACGTATCGCCGGCGGTGCGACGGCCGAGGCGAACCTGCGCACCGCGTGCGAGGAGTGCAACCTCGGCAAGGCCGCACGGGTGGTGCGGCTCGAGGAGCCCGCGCCGCACGAGTAGCCGCGCCCGGGGGCGGTGGTTCGCGGCGAGCGGGTCGTTGCGTCCCAGCCTTCCCCGCGGTGGCACGGCCGCCCGGCGCACAGCCAGAGGCGCGCAGGGCCCACGCCCGGTACACTGCGCCCGTCGCGTCCACGCGGCACCTATCCAGAGCGGCCCGAGAGTCCTGGCTCGACGACGGCCCGGCAACCACCGGCATCCCTCACGCCGGCATGGTGCCCCTGCCAGGGTCGATAGGGAGACGAGGCATGTCCGACTCCGATGGCGGGCGCCTGCTGGCGCCTGCCACCCTGCCGGCGGGGCACCGGTGCCGCAGCGACGATCTCGCCTACACCGACGTGGGCACCTGGTACCGCGACCACGTCGGGCGGGTCCCCGTGCAGGCCGCGGCGGCCCTCGAACGGTACATGCAGGCGCACGACGCCACGTTCGCCGAGGCGTTCCGGGCGCTCACCGGCCGAGGCGCCCCGATCGTCCTGCTCGAGCGTCCCGACCAGGACGGGTAGCCGGCACGGCCGCGGGCTGGGCGCTGGGTCTGTGCCGAGACGAGGGCGGCAGAGCCGGCGCGCCGGTCGTGCGTGGCCGATCTGTCGCCCGGCGGGGCAGGATGCCCACGCACGCCAGCGGTCGCCTCCGGGCCAGCCCAGGCGTGAGCGATCGCTGGCCTATGATCGGCCCATGCGCGGGGAGGAGGACGACAGCGCGATGCCCCGGACGCCCCTGTCTGGCGGCGGATCCCGACTGGTCGGCGCTGTCGCCCCGGCGCTGCGGCACCCGGAGTTCAGCCGGACCGACGCAGCGGCCGGGGCACTGGCACTCGTCGGGGCGGTCGTGCTCGCGGCCGCGCTCGTCGCGTTCCAGGGCTCCGTCGGCTCGGCGTACGACTTCGCCGCCTACTTCCACGCCGCCCAGCGACTGACCGCCGGACAGTCGCTGTACCAGGCAGTCACGCAGCAGGGGCCGTTCGCACCGGGGCCGGCGGGCCTGTACCTGTACCCACCGCCGCTGGCGGTGCTGCTGCGTGCCATCGTCCCGCTGGGCGCGACCGCGGCCGCGCTGGTATGGCAGGCGCTCCACGTCGCCGCGCTCGTGCTCGCGTGCGCGGTCCTCCCCGTGCCGCGCCGGGTGCGCCTCGCCACGTTCGGCGTGGCGGGTCTCTCCCTGCCGGTCCTGCTCGATCTCAACCTGGGCAACGTGAGCCTGTTCGTGCTCCTGGCGGGGGCCGTGGCGTGGCGCGCAGCCGCCGAGGTTGGCGGGCCCCGGGAGAGCGGCCGCGAGCGACGGACGCCGATCCTCGCCACCGCGCGCCGGGGGTGGGCCGTCGGCGCCGGGGTCCTGGTCGCGCTCGCCATCGCCGTGCGCCCCGAGGTCGGGATCCTGCTGCTGTGGTGGGCCGGGCGCCGCCAGTGGGTCCCGCTGCTCGCCGCCGGCGTGGCCGGCCTTGCGTTGGCGATCGGCTCGACGCTGGTCGCGGGGATCGACGTCTGGCAGGCCTACGGGCGGTTGCTCCTCGATCTGCGCAGTGCAGGGACGGCCTCAAGCGACGTCGGGCTCGCAACACTTGCCGCGCAAGCCGGCTTCGCGGAGCCCCTGCCCACGCTGGCCTTCGCGCTCGGCGCCGTCCTGGCGCTCGCCGCGGTGCTCGCGGGGTCGCGACGCGATGGGGAGTCGGGCCTGGTGGCGGCCATGGTGGCGACCCTGCTGGTGGTGCCACTGCTCTGGCCCCACTACCTGACGCTGCTGATCCTGCCTGCAGCGTTGCTGGCGTCACGTGGTCGAGCCTGGGGTCTGGCGCTGCCGCTCCTGGCGTGGCTGCCGGGCCCGGCCCTTCCGTTGCTGGCCTTGGTGGGCTGCTGGGTGCCGATGCTGGGCGCGGCTGGGTCCAGGGCTCGGCCGCCGCACGACGCGGCACCTGCCGGAGCGAGTTGAGCGCTACGCGATCGTGGCGGGGCTGGTGGCGGACCCGCGAGGGCCGTCAGACGCCGCCTCGAACCGCACCGTGTCCCCGCGGCGCAGCCCGGCCCGGGCTGCGGCGCCGGCTTCCAGCTCCAGGCACCCCCGGGCGCCGCGCACGAACCAGACCACGCCGACCCAGGGGCGCAGGTGCTCGCGTATCGCCACGACCTGCCACGCCGTGGGTTCGGGACGCGACCGACGGAGGGTTCTGGCCGACGGACTGCTGCCGGTGGCCGTGCTCGCCCCCGCCGGTGCCGGTGGCCCCTCCTCGGCCGCTGCCAGGAAGACGGCGTCGATGGCAAAGCGCATGAAGAGCATGTGGATGCTCGCGTCGGTGGGGAGCCAGAGTCCTTCGCCCGGCGCCAGAGTGCGTCGGCCCATGAGACCCCTGAGCCGCCCCCAGAGTGACCGAGCGGGTCGGACGTCGGTCGCGAGCAGGGCCCCCGTTCGCTGGACCCGGACGGCGGAGGGCATGACCCTTGAGGGTCAGGAACGGGCGGACGGGGCACCGATGCCCCGAACGACCGGCCCGCGTGCGTTCATCCCGTGGCCTGCCGGTGCTCAGTGGCCACCGGTGTTCAGGTTGACCGCGATCAGGATCAGCGCCGGTCCGAGGATCACGGCGAACAAGGACGGGAAGATGCAGCCCACCAGCGGGAACAGCATCTTGATCGGCGCCTGCGCGGCCTGCTCCTCCGCGCGCTGCCGGCGCTCGATGCGCAGCTGCTCCGACTGCACCTGGAGCACCTTGCTGATCGAGACACCCAGCT
>JAJYGO010000080.1:0-2683 GCA_021785115.1 Chloroflexota bacterium
GCGATCGTCAAGCTCGGGTGGCAGCGGCCAGCCGAGGCCGACCTCGGCCGCCCGCACGACATAGCGGCGGACGGTGGACCGGGGCAGGCCTGTCGCGATGCCGGCAAGGCGCGGGCTCAGGCCCTCGGCGAGGCAAAGCCGCAGGGCTTCTCTGATCTTGCGCATGGCAGCACGGGGACGGGGCACCGGCAACTCTCCTGGGGCGGTGTGAACGCGATCCAGGCGAGCGTGCCGGGTCCGGGGCGCCTCATGCCGGCGCTGTCGACGACCGATCCGAGAGAGTGGCCATTACCCGTGAACCAGGGTGGCCGTTTCCGGCGAAACAGGGTGTCCATTTGCCGCGAAACCGGGTGGCCGAAACCCGCGAAATCCGCAGCTGCCGACCACACAGGCAGGGCCGGCATTCGGGAACAGGCTGTACCAGCCGCCGACAACGTGATCCACGAGCCCGCGGGGATCTCGGTAGAGCACGTTCGTGCCGGATCCGAGGTCCACCAGTTCGAAGATGTGTGCCCCCCTGTCGACATCGACCGAGGCGGTGACCGTCGGCCCCAGCATGCGCGCGACCCGGTGGCCCTCGACGGTGATCCAGCTGATCTCCATCACCGGGCCCTCCCGACGACGGTCGCATGCGCCTCGGTCCAGCCGGACGTGAAGAGGCTCACCTCGGTACCGACCCACGAGATCGACATCCCGATGGCGCGCCACGCGTTCCCCAACGACGCGGAAGGCATCATCGCCCCGACCGCGATCCCGCGGCCGCGGGCCGCATGGACGATCGTCTCGATCGCGCCGGCAAATCGGGGGTTCTCGAAGTCCCCTGGGATTCCGAGCGACTGGGACAGGTCGAACGGGCCGACGATGAGTCCGGCCACCCGTCCCACGGATAGCAGTTGAGGAAGGTTCTCGACCGCGGTGGAGTTCTCGATCTGGACGAGTAGGAGCTTGTCCGTGTCATGGTGCTTGATCCGTTCGGCCAGCGGCTCCACCTGGAAGTCGTAGCCTCCGACGCCCTTCCCGCCATGCGGCGGCAGCAGCATCGCCTCGACGGCTCGCTCGACCTCGTCGGGAGTCCTGACCCGGGGCACGAGGACCCCGTCGGCACCTGCGTCGAGGGCGAGGGAGACGCTCGAGTAGCTGATCTCCGGGATCCGAACCAGCGAGAGGACGCCGAGGAGGTTGAGCATCCGAAGGCACGCGGCCACGTCCGGCCAGGCGAAGTGGCTGTGCTCCATCTCGACGATGACGAAGTCGGGCTGCGGCGTGAGGAATTGCACGAAGTCCATGGAGAGCGCCGACGCGAGCATGAACCCGACGACAGGATCGCCATTCCGGAGTCGCGCGCCGCCGCGACGCCGCCGCTCGATCGCACTTCCTATGGAGCCCTGAGCACTATCCATCTCTGGCCTCCTGTGGAATGGTCCGGCGCGCCTGAAGCAACGTCTGGTCGAGCGCCGCGTCTGGGTCGGCGGGAACGTGTACATCCGGCGACGGAGTCGGAGGGTCGGCCGCGCTCCGGACCGGGACTCCCGCCGCCCGTGCGTCAGCGGCGAGGCGATCGAGCGCGTCAGGGTCCCCGACGGTGCCAGGTGGGATGCCGACCACCGCGTGCGCGCCTGCCTCCTGATAGCGTCCGAGGAGGTCGATGCGGCGCTCGCCGTCGAAGGCGAGCTGGCCGCCTCGGAGGAGGACCGAGACCCGGAGGGTGGCGGGATCCCGCCCAACCTCGGTGCACCGCTCCCTCACCGCTGGGATTGCGCGCGCGAACTCGTCCGGCGTCAGCCCGTCCAGGTTGAGCTCGTCGGCGAACCGGGCGGCGATCCGCCAGGTGACATCTGGGCCGTTGCCGCCGACCAGGATGGGGACGCGTGGCTGCTGGAGCCCCTTCGGCTCACTTATCGCACCGTCCACGGCAACATACCGCCCCTTGTAGGTCGCCCTCCCTGGTCGAAGCATCGCTGAGATGACCTCGAGCTGCTCGCTCAGCACTGCTAGGCGCTCGCGCAGCGGCGGGAAGTCGTATCCGTAGGCGAGTGCCTCGTCCCCCTTCCACCCGGCCCCGATGCCGAGCGTCATCCTGCCGCCGCTGATGACATCGAGCGTCGTCACCATCTTGGCGGTCAGCGCCGGATTCCGGTAGCCGGCGCAGATCACGAGATGACCGAGGCGCACCCGGTGGGTGAGTGCGGCAACCGCCGCGAGCGTTGTGAACGACTCGAAGGTCAGCTCGTGCTCCGCGGTCGGATTGGCGTGGAGATGGTCGACGACCCAGACGGAGTGGAACCCGAGCTCCTCGGCGCGCCTAGCGACGTCTGCGGTCCGCCGCCATGCCCGGCCGGGGTCCCAGCCCCCGTACTCGTGGAGGCACCCCTGCGGGATCTTTATGCCGAACTCCACGCCAGCCTCCGGGTCAGTCGCTCCGGCGCGAGGCCCAATGTGTCCAACATCCCTCTTGCTAGGCGCCATTAGAAATGTTAGCTTACTAACGAATCCAGGAACAGGCCATTTCGCAGTTAGGCACGCTTCCCCGCACGGGCCTCGGAGGCTGACTGCCTATAGGTGACGAGTACCCGAGCCGGTCATCTGCGTCGTTCCCGATAGGGTCGGTCGTGTCGCGGCGCTCGTTGGCGATCGCGCACGCCGCGCCTTCCGGATACAGCGTGCCAGCAGCTTGGCGTGTGTG
>JAJYGO010000080.1:2693-6258 GCA_021785115.1 Chloroflexota bacterium
TCATCGCGGCGTGCGGGGGCGCCGCTGCGACACAGTCTGCGTCCGCTGCTGCGGCGGCCACCGCCGCAGCAGCGTCTGCGGCGCCGTCCGCGGCAGCCTCGGCCGCCGCAGCGAGCGCCGCGGCGTCGCGAGCTCTCAACTTCACGGCGTGGGAGTTCGATCCGAACGATCTCAAGTCGATCATCGACACCTGGTCCAAGGCAAACAACGTTCCAGTCAACCTCACCGTCCTGCCGGGCGGCACCAGCTACACGCCGACCCTGACCACGCAGTTCCGGGGCGGGGCGGACATCGACCTGCTCTACGTCTTCCCGTACGACGCGGGCAACTTCATTGCTCGCGGCTGGACGAGGGATCTGCGCGGGCTGTCGGGCGCCGATCAGATGATCGCGGACATGTACCCCAACCTGCGCGGGTACTACCAGGCGGCGGACGGCACCATTCTCGGATCGCCGTACTTCAACGCGGTCCACGTGCTGTTCTACAACCAGTCCCAGCTGCAGGAACGGGGCGTGCAGCCGCCGCAGACCCTCCAGGATGTCTACGACCAGTCAAAGAAGATCAAGGATGCGGGCATCAATAGCAGCCCGTACCTCGCCTACTGGGTCAAGGACTTCATGGAGGAGTACCTCAACGTCTACCTCGTCGCCGAGGGAGTGACGATGTGGGACGACAAGGGCAACCCGGTCTTCCAGGACGACCCGAAGACCCTCGGCGTCTTCGAGTGGTGGCAGTCGCTCTACCAGGACGGCCTCACGACGAAGACAATGCTGACCGACGACCCCACGAAGCTCTCGACGCTCCTGGGGACCGGCGAGGCGACGTTCTTCACGCTCCACCACTACTTCATGCCGATCATCAAGGGGCTCAAGAACGCCCCTGAGGCGGCGAACATCGCCATCGACTACGACCGGATGCCCGGCGCTTCGGGGAAGATGTTCATGATGGCCGCCATGGTCCAGATGGGGTCGAAGGCGACCGGCAGCGCAGGGGACGCCGCTTGGAGCCTGATGAAGTACTTCGGCTGGAAGGATGCGAACGGCAACATGCCCGCATTCGAAGCGTGGGCCAAGTT
This sequence comes from Chloroflexota bacterium, assembly GCA_021785115.1. The sequence continues at coordinate 3,769 of JAJYGO010000080.1, forward strand.
CGCCCAGCTGGGTGCTCCGTACCCGGCCTTCTGGAAGGACCCTGCAGTCGTGGCTGCGTTCAGCCCCAACTTCGATGTCCCGAAGCTGATCGACGTCTTCGAGAACAAGGCCGTCGTCCAGCCCACGCGGACCGCTCGGTGGTACGCCCAGTGGCAGGCCACCTTGGGCGACCGGATGCAGGCGATGATCTCCGGGCAGGCGACGCCCCAAGCGACGATCGACGCCATCGTCGCCGACGTCAAGACAGCGCAGAACTCCGGCTTGTAGTCGGCGGCACGTCGACGCCGGGGCGGGAGGACCTATCGTGACCGAGCAGCCGCCGGACCGGCACGTCGGGCTGCGGCATCTCGGGCGAGGCCGCAACCGCACCGGCGCCGCAAACGGCTCGGTGCATCCGGGCGGGTTGGCAGCGAGGAACCGGCGCTTCGGCGCCGCCCTCGCTGTCCCCGCCACGCTCCTCGTCACTCTTCTCATCGGCTTGCCAGCAATCCTCACGGTCTGGTACAGCCTCGAGAAGGTCACGCTCGAGGGCTCCGCCTCGTTCGTCGGCCTGGCGAACTACGCGCTGCTCGCCTCGAGCGGCCCCTTCTTCCACGGAGTCTGGCTGACCGTCGTCTATGCCGCCGGCGTGACCGTTGTCTCGACGGTTCTGGGCATGGTCTTCGCGCTGACCCTGAACCAGGTGTTTCACGGTCGCGCCATCGCTCGAACGCTCCTTATCGTCCCCTGGGCGGTCCCGTGGCTGCTGGTCGGGATCATCTGGAAGTGGTTCGTGGACGGAGACGTCGGAGGCCTCAACGGCGCCCTCTACCAGGCCGGCGTGATCAAGGAGTACATCCCGTTCCTTGCGAGTCCTGGATGGGCGCTCACGGTCGGGATCGTCGCCGCGTCGTGGCGTCAGGCATCGCTCAGCGGGCTGCTACTGCTGGCCTCGCTCCAGGTGATCCCGACCGAGATCGGGGAGGCGGCGCTCATCGACGGGGCGACCGCTCCGCAGCGCTTCCGCTACGTGGTCCTGGCGTGGCTTCGCCAGGTGCTCGTGATCGTGGCGATCACCAACGTCGTCTCAGGATTGCTGCAGTTCGACGTGATCTACGCGCTCACGCAGGGCGGCCCGGGCGACGCCACGAAGCTGCTCTCGATGATCCTGTACCAGCAGTTATTCCAGTTCGACAACGTCGGCGTCGGCTCGGCGATCGCCGTGGTCATGGGTCTCGTCGCCTTCGGCGTCGGTCTGCTGTTCGTGACGTCTCTCTACCGTGATGAGTCGGCGTATGCGGGAGGCGCGACATGACGGGCCGGCGTCGACTGATCCACGGCTCTCCGACGCGGTCCGTTCCCCAGATCGTCCTGACCTACGTCGCCGCGATCGCGTTCGCGATCTGGGTCCTGTTCCCGCTCTGGTTCACCATCTCCAGCAGCTTCTCGAACCCCGCCGAGATGGTGGCGCGTCCTCCTCACTGGATCCCGTCAGATCCGACGCTCTTGAACTACGAGGCCGTCCTGACCAACGTCACGCCCGCCCAGGCAGGAGCGACCACGGCGACGTTCGTCCCCCCGAGCCTCCAGGGGCAGGTGCTGCGCGCGATCGGCATGAGTCTCTTGGTGGGCGCCTGCGTCATGGTCCTCAACCTGGTGATCGGCGGGGCGGCCGGCTATGGCTACTCTAGGTTCCGGTTCCGCGGGAGCCGGCTGGCATACCTGTTCCTGCTCGCTACGCAGGTCGTGCCGGCGATTGCGATCGTCACGCCGTTCTTCGCCGCGTTCCACATGGCCGGCCTCATCGGCAGCCCGATCGCGCTGATCGTGTCGTACCTGGTGTTCACGACGCCGCTGTCGATCTGGCTCCTCAAGGGCTACTTCGACGCGGTGTCTCCGGAAATCGAGGAAGCGGCCTTGGTCGACGGTGCCACGCGCCTCCGGATCATCTGGTCAATCGTCGCGCCCATCTCGAGGCCGGGCCTGATCGCCACAGGGCTGCTCGTCTTCCTCCAGTGCTGGAGCGAGTTCTTCTACGCCAACGTCCTGACGAACCAGCTCACGATCCCACCCCTGCTGGCGGGTTACAACACCCCGCCGCTCGTGTTCGGGTGGAACGTGCTGGCGGCCGCGACCATGCTCTCGATCCTGCCGCCCCTACTCCTGGCGGTGATCTTCCAGCGGTTCGTGGTCAGTGGCCTCAGCCACGGGGCGCTGAAGTGACTGCCCGTCGCGATAGCGTGCGCTGGGGTGTCGTGGGCTCCGGCGGGATCGCCCAGCGGCGGACGATCCCGGAGGGCCTCACCAGAGCGCCGCATGCCCGTCTAGCTGCCGTGTTCGACACAGACACGTCCGTGAACCGGGCCGTCGCGGAGCGGTTCGGGGTGCCGACGGCGTCGAGCCTCGACGAGCTGCTCGGCGCCGACCTCGATGCCGTCTACGTCGCGACGCCGGTCAGGGAGCATCTGCCGGTCATCTTGGCGGCAGCGGCAGCCGGGAAGCACGTCCTC
>JAJYGO010000080.1:6268-7473 GCA_021785115.1 Chloroflexota bacterium
GTCGAGACCTGTCGCGAGCGCCGTGTGCTCCTTGGGACCGCGTTCATGATGCGGTTCGCTGCTCAGCACCGGGCCGCCCTCGAGTTCATCGAATCGGGCCGGCTCGGGGTGCCCGTCTACGCCAGGGCGCAGTTCTCCACGTGGTATCCGCCGATCGAGGGTGCGTGGCGACAGGATCCCAGCACGGGCGGCGGGGGAGCCCTCATCGACATGGGCAGCCACTGCATCGACCTGCTCGAGATGCTGTTCGGCCCAGTCGGCAGCGTCAGCTGCATCTTGGGTCGTACCGTGCACCCGTATGCGTCCGAGGACAGCGCCGTCGTCCTGCTCCGCTTCCGCACTGGGGCGCTGGCCACCGTCGACGCCTTCTTCTGCATCCCCGATGCCGGTAGTGAGAACCGCCTGGAGCTGTACGGCTCGCGCGGCAGCATCCTCGCCAGGGGCACGATCGGCCAGGATGGGGCCGGCGAAATGGTCGCGCACCTCGACAGCGACGCGGCCCCCTACGATCCATTGCAGCCCGCGCGGGGGCGGAAGGGGACGCCGATCGCCCCACAACCGCTGAATCCGTATCTGGCCGAGGTCGAGGAGTTCAGTCTGGCCATCATCGAGGGCCGCCAGCCGTCGCACGATGGCCGTCTCGGTCTTCGCAGCCAGCTGGTTGTGGCGGCGTGCTACGAGTCCGCTCGCCTCGGCCGGGCCCAGGACGTTCCGGATGTCGAGACGCCCACCGGCCCGGCGTCGCTTGGGGCGTAGGGAGGCCCTGTCCCGCATGCCGAACGCGCCCCGAGCCCGAGGTTCCGTGAACGGCCCGATCGTCCCAGGGCTGGACCTGCCTGGCACGCCTGCTGTGCTCCGGCGTCTCAACCAGATCCAGGTTCTCCGCGCCGTGCGCAGCCAGGGTACGACCAGCCGCGCCGAGATCGCCGCCATGACGGGCCTCTCGAAGGTGACGGTGAGCCAGGTCGTGGGCGACCTCCTGGGCGCGGGCGTCGTTCGCGAGCGGCTCGAGTCGCCCGCAGACCGCGAGAACCGGGTCGGGCGCCGCGCGCGCGTCGTCTCGTTCCGCCCGGAGGCCCACCACGTCCTCGGGATCGACATCGGAGCGACGCAGGCCCTGATCCTGGTCGCGGACCTCGCCGGTCGGATCGTCCAGGAGAAGCGCCTCGCGGTCAGTGCGGCATCGACGCGGGAGGAGCGACTCG
>JAJYGO010000311.1 GCA_021785115.1 Chloroflexota bacterium
CGCTTCGTCTCGGCGAGATAGACGATCTCGTCCTTGAAGTCGAACTTCGAGCGGTCGTTGTTGACCAGCTCACGGGTGGCCGTCATGCACGCTCCCTGGCGCCGCCGTCGCGGCGCACTGTCGGTCTGCTCGGGGATTGCGGGAGAGGGGACGCGCGAGCGGAACCGCCGAAGACGTGACGCCTGAGGCAGTGGCCCCGCTCGTCCTCCCGTAATCCCGACCGATTCTATCGGAATTGCGCGCCGTTGGTCAACCGGCGCTGCTCTCGCGAGCCCGCCGTGCCCGTCAACTGCCGGCCCGCTGCCCGCGGCCGCGCCGTCCGCAAGCCGTTCGCGACGCGGATTCGGCCGCGCGCCAGCCTCCGGTGGCCCTCGCCCCGTGCGGTCGAGCCGTGTCCGAGCGTCCCAGCCACCACCGCCCGCGGGCCTCACGCGCGTGCGTGGGACGAGGGCGCCTGTTCCAGCGGGACGATGCGCCCGGATGCGGCATTCAGAACCAGGTGGAGCACCAGGGGGCCGCGTCCCAGGCGAACAGCGCGTCCGCCCGATGCACGCCGCCTGGCGCCGACTCCTCGGCCCATCCCGCCGATGCGAGCGTGCGCAGCGAGACGCCGCCGAGGTAGACGGCCCCGAGCGCACGCACGTCGAGCGTCACGTCCGGGTCCTCGCCGGTCCGGGCGCACGCGGCTCCGTCCGGGCCGGCCTCGAGCGCAAACCTGCCGGCCGCGTGGCCGCCGTCGTCGCGGACGTCGAGGACGACCCGGCCGGGCGAAAGGTACCGCCGACCGGCGAGCGCGGCGGCCGGGTCGAGCACGCGCACGAAGAGGAAATCGCTCCGGTGGTGCTGCCGAACCGCGCGCGCGTCCTCGAGGAGCCAGGGCAGGACCTCGTCCGTCGACCGGTCCTCCGCCTTCACCATGGCCACCCAGTCGACCTCGCACGCGTAGCGCCACAGGCGTGCGTACGCGTCGTCCGTGCACGCCAGCAGCTCGTCGACGACCAGCGTCGTCTGCGAGACGCGGTCATCCCACTTCTCCTCGACGTGGTACCGCAGGTAGCCCTGCGGCTCGCCGCGATCGTCGCGGTGAAGCACGTACCGCGTGCCCTTCGGCGGCGTCCAGCCCGCGTCGACGATCCCGAGCGCGGTGTCCCAGAAGAACGCGGTGCGGCCGATCGATCCGACCTGCGCGAGCCGCACGCGCTCGTACAGCGACGGGCCGAGCCGGCGCAGGACGTCGCGGTCGACGAGCTCGACGGTCCCGCCGCCCCCACGGGTGAACCGCGCGGCGCGGGTGTCGACGCTCAGCCGGACATGGTCGGCGGCACGTGCGAACCCGAAGCGACCGTAGATGGGGTACTCGGAGGCGATCAGGATCGACACTGGATCGCCGCGCTCGACGGATGCCTGGAGGTCGGCCGCCATCATGCGCCGGAGGAGACCCCGGCGACGATGCGTCGGGAGCACGGTCACGGCGGTGACCGCGGAGGCCGGCACGAGGGCACCGCCCGGCACGGTCAGCTCCGTCCCGAAGGACCGGAACGTCCCGCAGATCACGTCTCCGTCGAAGGCCGCCCGGCACCGCGAGAGGTCGTAGTGGGGACGCCGGATGGCCGCCTGCTGCTCGGGATCGCCACCGTCGGCGACGAGGAACGGCACCTGCAGGGCTGCCATCCACTGCGGCAGCTCGGAATCCGCGATCGTCCTGATCTCGATCGGCACAGCGCGATGGTACGGGCGCCGGCCCGCGCAGGACCGGCATCCCGCGCACCCGGCATCCCGCGCACTCCGGCGCGCAGGGGCGCGAGCCGCCATGGCGTCCGCGCCCCGCCATTGCATCCGCGCCCCGCGACGGCATCCCGCGTCCGCCGCGGCATCCCGCGTCTTCTGCCCGGCGGTCCGGGCCGATGACGTCCCGCCGACTCGGCTCCTTACGCCCCTTCGGTCGCCGCCGCGAGGATCTCCCGCAGCACGTCCGCCAACCGCTCGTACTGCTCGATCCGGTTGTACCGCTGCGCAGACACCCGCACGTACAGATCGCCGGCCGCCGACGGCGCCAGATCGCCCGACGCGACGAGCCACGGCGGCGGCCACGCGACGATCGGCGCCTCGAACCCGCGCGCGACGATCGCGGCCTCGAGCCGGGCGGCGGCGGCCACCAGGTCGCGAACCAGCCGGCGCGTGCCCGGGAGCCGGATCGCCGCCATGGCGCCGATCATCGCGTCCGGAGCGGCGTGTTCCACGCCGAGCACGTGCGCAAGCAGGTCGCGGGCTTCGAGCGCGAGCCGCCGGTTGGCCGCCATGAGACCCGCCCACCCGCCGGGGACGCCCGTCGGGACGACCCGGAGGGCGTGAGGGAGGCACAGCCATGGGGTGGGGTCGAACGTGCCGGTCCAGTCGAACTCGAGCCGGTAGCGGGAGGTGTCACTGCGGGGCCGGATCTGCTGCTGCCGGTCGCGGCGGACATGAAGGAACGCCGAACCCTTCGGGGCGCAGAGCCACTTGTGGCAGTTGCCCGTGTAATAGGCGGCGCCAAGCTCCGGGAGGTCCAGCGGCACCATGCCGGGCGCGTGCGCCCCGTCGACCAGCGTGTCGATGCCTCGTGTCGCGAGCTCGGCGACGATCCGGGCGACGGGCAGGACGAGGCCGGTCGGGCTGGTGACGTGATCGACGAGCGCGAGCCGGGTGCGAGGGTTGACGGCCCGGCACACGGCGTCGACCACGGCGCCGGCGTCCTCGAGCGGGAACGGCACGCGCGCGACGACGACGCGAGCCCCGTCGCGGGCCGCGGCGAACCGCAGCGCGTTCAGGCTCGCGTTGTACGCGTGGTCGAGCGCGAGCAGCTCGTCGCCGGGTGCGAACCGCAACGAGCGCAGGACGGTGTTGACGCCTGCGGTCGCGTTCGGCACGAACGCGAGGTCGTCCGGGGCGGCGCCCAGGAATCGGGCGAGCTCGACCCGCGCCTCCGCGAGGAACTCGTCGAGGTCGCGCGCGAGGAAGGCGACGGGTTCGGCCTCCATCCGGTCACGCCACCGCGCCTGCGCCTCGAGCACCTCGCGCGGGCACGCCCCGAACGAGCCGTGGTTCAGGAACGTCACGGCGGGGTCGAGCACCCACGCGGGCCCGCGAGGATCGCCGGCGGGGGGCGGGAGCGACGTCCCGTCCGGGAGGGGCATCGGCGCCGTCACCAGAGCGCGGGTTGGGCCGCGGTCGGCTTCGCGGACGGGGGCCAGGACGCAGGCTGTCCGGCGGGCGAGCCGGACGCCAGCGGGACGCCCCCGAAGGATGTCTCGAGCGCCGCAGGCTCGTCGGGCGGCAGCAGCTTCTCGACGATCGCACGGAGCATCGTCGTTTGCCGCACCAGTTCGCGGTCCTGCGCGTCCGGGTGCACCATCGCCCTCCGGGGACGATGCAGATGGCGCAGGAACGTCCCGAGCGCGCTCCCCCGCGCGGCAGGCCCCTCGGTCATGGCAGCCTCGCTCCTCTTTCGCCGCGACGGCGTCGCACCGCTCTCGTCGCGCCGATCGCGGCGGCACCACGTCCTCGCCGCTCCCGACGGGAACACGGCCTCGTCGCGCCGATCGCGGCGGAGCAAGTATGGAACAGGGACCGCGAGGAACATGGGCGTCCGAGGCGACCCGATGAGCGGAAGGCCGGGCGCGCGCGCGGGCCGTCAGGGGAGCTGCACGGCTCCGAGGAGTCCGAGGAGCGTCGCGAGCAGCAGCCCGGCCGCGATCAGGACGCCGACGAGCACGCCGCCATGGCCGGACGCGTCCGGCGCGGGCTCGAGGATCGCCGGCAGCGACGGGCCGATCGTCGGCCGGACGCGGAGGCGGACCGGCGCCGCAGGCTGGCGCAGGCTCACGCCGGCATGGGCGACGAACCGGTCGATCGCGTCGACCGTCGCGCGCGGCAGCGTGATCGCGGGGAGCGGCAGTGGACGCTCAGACCGTCCGGCGCGAGGGCGAGCCGCAGAGTCGGGGTACGAGACCGCGGGCTCCGGTCGGGCGACCTCCGGCCGGCCCGCGACGGACCGCGGCTGGAGCACCGTGCCCGGACAGGGATCGACGAGCCGTGTGCCGGCGCGTGCCGGGTCCGTGCTCGCCGCGACTCTCGCCGCAGAACCAGCGAGCGGGCTCATCGGGATGGCGCTGCGACGCTCGGGATCGAGAACGAGGGGGCCACGGCGGGCGCCGTCCCGGCGTGTCCCGGCCCGAGCCCGAAGTACCAGATCGCGGCGAGGATCAGAAGCACGATGATGATGCCGACCACCAGGCCCGGCCCGAAGCCCGAGCCGCCGTTCTCGACGATCACCGGGCCCTGACCGCTGGGATACTCGCTCATGGCTCACCTCCCTTCGGGGACGATGAGGCACGCGCACTGGCGCTCGCTCCGGCCCGACGGCAACACTGCTTGCAGTGCCGTGCCAGTTCCCTGTCGCGAGGCAGCGACGAGGCGGGTGGCTCCGACAAGGCCGAAGCGCGACCGCTGGCTCGTCCGGACGGTCGGCCCGCTGCTGGCCGGCTTCGGGCTGCTCCTGCTCGACGAGGCACGGAGCACCTCGGTCAGCCCGGCGGCGGCGAAGGCGGTCGCGGGGAGCGCGGTGATCCTCGCCGGCGTCGACGTGCGATATGGCGGGCCCGGTCGGATCTCGCGGGTCTACCTGCTCGATGCCGTCGTCGAGGTCGTGCTCGCGCTCGCGTGGGCCGCGGCGAGGAACCGGTGACGCGAGGTCGGCGCGGTCTCACGGCGCGCCGGCCGGACCCGACGCCGTCCGCTCCCCAGCGCGGGCCCGTCCTCAGCGCGGGCCCGTCCTCAGCGCACGCCCGCCAGCGCGTGCACGGGCGGCAGTCCCAGCACCTCGCGCGCCCTCGCCTCATCGTCGACCGTCAGCGCCATCTGGATCGACGTCGCGCGGCGGCCGATCACGAGCACGCCGGTGATGTTGACGCCTGCGGTCGAGAGCTTCTCGGTCAGCTCGGCGATCCCGCCCGGCTCATCCGGCACCTCGACGTGCAGCGCGTCGCCCTCGACGAACGGGATGCCCATGCCGTGCAGGACCTCCCGGGTCATCACGTCGTCGTCGGTGGTGAGCATCGCGCACATCTTGCTGCCCGCGCCGCTGCCCGCGATGGTCAGGATGTTGACGCCGCGCATCGCGAGTGCCCGCGTGACGTGCGCGAGCTCGCCGGGGCGGTTCTCGAGCTGGATGACGAATGGCTGGCCCATCGTCGTCGCCTCCTGTGCCCGCCGGCACGCCCCGAGGCGCTCGGCGGTGTCGTGGCCGCGCGGGTTGCGCGGCGGAACGGCGAACAGCGGCCCGGCGCGGCCGGGCGTGCGCTCACGGCCTCCCGATCGGCACCTCCCCTGGCGCCCCGCCTGCGCGCCCCGATGCGATCGGATCGGGATGCTCGTGTCCGTGCGGAAGGACGACGACCGGGATGGGCGGCGCGTGCGTCTCCGGGCCGCCGTCGGTCGCGAGCCCCACGATCGCGACGTCACCGCCGCCGGCGATCGCGGCGTCGAAGCTGCCGCACACCGGGCAGATCGCGATCGACTCGGTCGCCGGCTCGTCGCGGCCACAGCTCCGGCAGCGAACACGGCCGGGCACGATCGAGACGGCAAGGGCGCATCCCTCCGCCGACGTTCCCGGCGTCAGCATCTCCCAGTAGAACCGGATCGAATCCTCGGTCAGCCCCGACAGCGAGCCGAGCTCCAGTTGCACCTCGCGGAGCCGGGCGGATTCGCCGCGGGCGGCGCGAGCCCGCGCGGTCGCGGCGTCGAGCACGGCCTGTGTCGCCATCAGCTCGTGCATGGCTGCTCCTCCGAGCGAGAGACCAGCGCCATGACCTGGTCGGCGGCGCGGGCAACGGCAGCAGCCACCTCCGGCGAGAGCTCGTCGGAGAACGTGTCGCGGAGCCGCGCCTCGACCGCGACCACCCAGGGCGACACCGGGAGCGCGGCCCCGAGCGAGCGGCCCAGGTCGAGCGCGGCCGCCAGCGATGCGTCGTGCGCCGACGCCAGCCGCGCCCATCCGCGTTCCGGTAGCTCCTCGAGCCTGAACGACCGGACCGTGCCCGGCGGCTCGTCCCCGGTCTCGAGCGCGTCCACGATCACCGCCCGCTCGTACCCGATCAGCCGCTCCATCAGCCGGAGCCCGCCGAGCGACAGCCGCTCGACGTCAAGCGCGATCACGGGCTCGTCAGGCTCGAGGGCGGCCCACCACCGGCCGTCACGCAGGCGCGCCTCGACCGCATCGGCCACGTGCCAGCCGACCGCGTCGTCCCCGAGGATCGGGTTGCCGAGGCCGACGACCAGGATCGAGCCGGGGGCACCCGGCGCACGGGAGGCACCCGGCGCGCATGGGGCACCGGGCGCACGGGAGGCACCTGGCGCGCATGGGGCACCGGGCGCACGGGAGGCACCCGGCGCGAATGACGCGGGCGCGAACCGCGCACCAGGCGCGAATGACGCGCCGACCCCTGGGGGCACGCGACGTCCCGTGACCGCACCGACGTCAGGCTCGTGCATGCGCGGCGTCCCGGGATTCCGGTCCGTCAGCAGTGCTGCCGCAGGACGTCCAGGATCGCGCCGTCCGCGTCGTGGATCGTGACCTGCAGCGGCATCTGCCCCGGGAGCGAATGCGTGGCGCACCCGAAGCACGGGTCGTACGACCGGAATGCCATCTCGACGCGGTTCAGCAGCCCGTCCGTGACGACCTCGCCGCCATGGATGAACGCCTGTGCCGCCCGCCTCACGGACATCGAGATCGGCGCGTAGTTGTTCGTCGTCCCGACGATGAGGTTGACCGCGGTCAGGATCCCGCGCTCGTCGGTCCGGTAGTGATGCGTCAGCGTCCCGCGCGGCGCCTCGACCGTGCCGACGCCCTCGGTCGGCGTTTCGGTCGGGACCGCCCGCACGTCGTCCGACGTGATCTCCGGGTCCGTCGCGAGCTCGAGCATCCGCTCGGCGGCGTACAGCAGCTCGATCAGTCGCGCCCAGTGCGTCGCGAGCCGGTTGTGCACGACGCCGTGCCGGCCCGACGGCGCGGGCTGCGGCGCGAGCGTCGCGAAGTACCGCTCGAACTCGGCCTGCGCGAGCGGCGTCGCCATCCCGTCGGCGGCGTTGAGGCGGGCGAGCGGCGACGCGACGTACACGCCCGAATCGACGCCGTCGACGAACCCCTTCCAGCCCACCTGCCTGAGGTACGGGAACTTCAGGTAGGTCCACGGCTCGACGCGCTCCGCGACCCAGTCGCGGTAGTCGGCCGGGTCGTACTGACCGAACGGATCGCCGTCCGGCCGGACCACTCGCACCTGCCCGTCGTAGAAGTTGACCCGCCGCTCGGCGTCGACGAGCCCCATGTAGTACGTCCGGTCCGTGTACTCCTCGCCGGTCAGGAGCTCCCGGTACGCCGGGTTTCCCATCACGACCTCGTCGAACAGCTCGAGCGATCCCTGCGCGAACCCG
>JAJYGO010000489.1 GCA_021785115.1 Chloroflexota bacterium
GACCCGAGCGCCGCGCCCGCAGCCGCCACGGGCATCACGCTCGCGAGCGTCTGGGCCTTCCTGACGGCCCTCATCGGCTAAGAACCACCAATCCCGGCCATCGGCCGGACGACCAGCGACAGGAGAGGCGTGCGAAGAGCACGCCTCTCCTGCTTCCCGGCCCGGTTCATCCCGACCTTCTCGAACGGCGGCTGGGGCGGCGGCGCGCGGGAGGCGGAGCGCGCCCGGACCGACCGCGTGCGGCGGGAAGGCGTCGGTTCGTGATGGCTCTCGCTCGGCGCTGGCGATTCATGACCGAGCCGACGCCGCGGCCCGCCAACCGAGATCCAATGCCGTGTCGCTCCAGGCCCGTGCTGATGTCCCCTGGCGTGCACATCGCCGGCGGTGGCTGGCAACGCCTGCCGTTCGTCGGAGACGGGACGGGCCAGCGCGTGGCGGCCGACCGGCGAAGGTCAGGGTTCCGCCGCGCCATTGATGCGCCCATCATCGCGCCAAGAGCTCTGGCTCCGCCGGACCACGGTCGGGAGGTATCTCTCACCCCCTGGAGCCGGCCGCCATGACGCAGAACCTCGCCGCCCTCGTCCGCTCTGTGAGCGACGCTCAACGCCTCGTTCGCGACGCGACTCGGCAGACGCCCGAATGGCGCGATGCCCAAGGCATCGCGGTGCAGGCGCGCCTGAACTACTGGAACGCCATGCGCCTCACGTGGGACGTCCGGCACCCGAGGGCCGCCGCCCCGGGCGCGCCCCGCGCGACGGCCGGTCTCATGGCCCCCTCCGGGGCTGTGACCGCCGGCGACGGTGGACGGTCCCCCGTGCCGGCCCGCGCCCCGACCGCTGCGGACGCGGCGCGTGCCCGGCGCGGGTTCGCCGCTCGCGCGTGTCGATGCGTCGTGAGGAGCGCCCTGCCGTGACCGGGCGGGGCGATCGCGGGTCGCGCCTTGCGCGTCCTGGTGAAGCGTGCACGAAGGTCGGTCGCCGGGAAAACCGGGGGGCACGACATGACGGCCCGTAATGACCGACCGAATCGGTGGTGCGAGGCTCGGGAACGGCCGCGGATCGCCGAGGCGAATGCCCTGGGCCGACCGGCGGGAGCGACCGCCCTGTCGGCTGTGCCAGAGACGCGAGGCCGCCCGGGACGAGCCCGGACCAGCGGCCGGGCGGCCCTTCCGAGGTGCCGGTTGATGGAACGAGCCGCTGGAATTTCGCAGGCCGGGCCGGAGTCGCCATTCCGTGCGCTCGTCGAGGGCACGCCCGGCTCTGCGCACCACCGAGCGCCGGAGCCGCGGGGATTCGGCAACGCCCGCTACGCCGTCGAGCGGGCGGCCACGCGGGGGACCGCGGGCTGCGCGAGGGACGCGGCCGCGGGTCGCGAAGGCGAGGCGGAGGGACGGCCGAACGCCCGCGCCCGGCCCCAGGCCCAGCGGGGGTGGCGGGATCGAGACTGGCTCGCGGGGGAGACGGGGCCGTGACTCGGTCTCGAGGTCGGGTCGCCGGCGGCGGCGCCGCGGTTGTGCCGCCCCCGCCCGACGCGGCCCGGGCCGCCGCGAACCAGCGCCCCGGCGCCGACGAGATGGCGGCACTCCTCGACGGCCTGCGCCGGAGCGAGCGGGGGCTGGCGGAGGCCCAGCGGCTGGCACACATCGGGAGCTGGGAGTGGGACGCCGCGAGCGACACCACGCTGCGCTCCGACGAGCTGCACCGGATCTACGGGGTCGAGCCCGGCGGCATCCCCCTGTCCCCCGAGGCCTTCATCGCGTTCGTCCACCCCGACGACCGGGACCGGGTGCGGGCCGCCGCGCGGGCGGCGATGGCCGGCGGCGGCCCGTACGCCATCGAGTATCGCCTCGTGCGGGCCGACGGGGTCCGGCGGATCCGCGACGAGGGCGAGCTCGTCCGCGACGCCTCGGGTGCCGCGGTGCGGATGGTCGGCACGCTGCAGGACATCACCGGCCGGGTCGCCGCCGAGGCGGCGCGCGAGCGGCTGGTCGCGGCCGTGGAGCAGGCGGCCGACGCCATCTGGATCAAGGACGCCGACGGCAGCCTCGTCACCTACGTCAACCGCGCGTTCTGCGACCTCTACGGGTACGAGCCGGACGAGATCGTCGGGCGCCACGCGGGCATCCTGCACAGCGGCCGCCACCCCCACGCGTACTTCGACGCGATCTGGGCCCTGGTCAGGTCCGGCAAGACGTGGACCGGCTCCATCACCAACCGGCACAGGGACGGCGGGCTCGTCGAGGTGGAGGCCGTGATCTCGGGCATCCACGACGCCGAGGGCCAGCTGGTCAGCCACCTGCAGACGGACCGCGACGTGACGCGCGAGCGCGCCCTCGAGGGCGAGCTCGGGAGGCGGGCCCGCGAGCGCGAGATGATCGAGGCCGCGCTCGACCGCATCGACCCGGGCTCCCCGCCCGAGGTGATCGCCTCCGACGCGTGCGCCGAGGCCGTGTCGCTGCCGGGCGTCGACTCGGCGGTCGTGATCGCCCTGCACGGCGGCGACCACGGGTTCGTCCTCGCCTCCGAGGGGCTGGTGGCGCCGGCGTTCGCCTCGCACAGGGTGCTCCCGGAGGCCCGGGCCCGGTACCTCCTTGCCCGCGCGAGCGAGGGGATCTGGACCGAGGACTGGCGCGCGCGGCCAGAGGACGGCCGGTACGGCGAGCTGCTGGCGGCCACGGGGCTGCGAACGGCCGCCTACGCGCCGCTTCGGGGGCCGGGCGGCGTCCTCGGCGTGGTCGCGATCGCCATCCACCAGGGAGCGAGCCAGGGGTTCGTCGAGCAGCTGCCGATGCTCACGACGCTCGCCTCCGTGCTGGGGACCCTCCTGTCCCCCGGGCTCGGGGCGCGCACGCGGGCGGAGGACGCCCGGGCGGAGATCCAGGCCCTCATCGACGCGGCGGCCTTCGCCCCCTTCTTCCAGCCGATCGTCGACCTCCGAACCGGGGCGGTGGCCGGCCACGAGGCCCTCAGCCGCTTCGCGAACGGCGGCCCGCCCGACGTCACCTTCGCCCTCGCCGCCGCCTGCGGGCTGGGGCTCGTCCTCGAGGCCGCCACCCTGCGCGCCGCCCTCGAGGCCGCGACCGCGCTCCCGGCCGGCGCCTACCTGAGCGTGAACGCCTCGCCGGCGCTCATCGGGTCGGGGGAACTCGGGGCGATCGTGCGCGGGCGCGAGCGCCCGATCGTGGTCGAGATCACAGAGCACGTCGCGATCGACGACTACGCGGCGATCCGCGCGGAGCTCGCGGCCCTCGGGCCCAACGTCCGGCTGGCCGTCGACGACGCGGGCGCGGGGTACGCGAGCCTGCGCCATATCCTGGAACTCGCGCCGGACTTCGTGAAGCTCGACATCGGCCTCATCCGCGGCATCGACGCCGACCCCGCCCGCCAGGCCCTGGTCGCCGGGATGGGCCACTTCGCGGTCAAGCGCGATGTCCGCCTCATCGCGGAGGGGATCGAGGCGCCAGCCGAGCTCGACGCCCTCCGCTCGCTCGGCGTCTCTCTCGGACAGGGGTTCCTGCTCGGACGGCCGCAGGCCGGCGCGACGCCCGGGCCCTGGCCGACGAGGGTGGTGCTGCCGGGCATGCGCCGCTGAACGCGACGGTCGTGGCCCAGTCGTGGCCGGTGTCTCGTTGAGCGCCCCTGGCCCCTGGACGAGGTCGGCACCGGCGCACCGCCGATGCGAGCTGGAGGGGCTCCGCAGGCCTTCCGATCCGGCCAGCAGGCGCGGGCCTGCACCGCCCGATCGGCGCCGCTGTCGCGAACTCGAGCGCGGCGAGGGCGACCGCGAGTGCGCCGACGACGGCCACACGGGGTCCCACGACACCCGGAGCTACCGCTCGCCCTGCCCGTCACGGGGTCCCGACCTCGTCGCAGAGGCGCGACGGCGCCGGCGGACGAGCACGAAGGCGAGCAGTGCGACGAGCAGGGCCGCCAGGATGAGCCCGAGCCCCGCCGCGAGCGGAAGACTGCCCCCGTGGATCGCCTGGATGACCGCGGTCAGGCCCCCCGGGACGATCGGGTTCTCGGCCGCGGGGGGCGGCGGCGGCTCGACGACCTCGAGCGGGATCGCGTCGTTCTCGGCGTGCACGCCCGCCGCAGCGTCCTGGAGCACCAGGTCGACCGTGTACTGGCCGACGCGTCGGGGGCCGAGGTGAGCCGGGCGCAGGTGCCCATGGACACGTTCTATGCGCACACCGCGACGTTCGTCGAGGTGCCCCTGGCGGCGCTGCTCCAGCCCGCCCGCAGGACGAAGTCGGCGACGGGCTTCAGGCGGACATTGCCGGTGTTCTCGACCGCGATATCGACGGTCGATTTCCCCACGACGACCTTCTGACTGGCTGACCCGATCGCGAGGCCGGGCAGGCGCGGCCTGGGGGACGGGGCCGCGACTCGATCCGCGTATGAAGGCGGCAGTCAGAAGCGTCAGGCTCGGCAGGACGAGCGGGAGGGCCAGCCACGCGGCGGTGGTCTGGAGGCAGCGGGTTGTCATCGCAATCTCCCCGCGAGCGAGCTGGGGTTCGGGAAACGGGTCGAAGTGGGCGCGGATCGCTCCGGCGACAACGGCGACGACGACCGGGAGCGAGAGCGGCTGCTCGTCGAGCAGGGCAGGTACTCGGCCTCGTACCGGCGTCGCCAGCAGGCCGAGTACAGCCGGACGAGCCGTCCGCCCCGGCTCATGTCGGACGGACCAGGCCGAGTCGGCCCAGCCCGGCTTCGGCCAGCCGCTGCAGCGAGGCCAGTTGGTGCGCCAGCACCTCGCGGCCGCGGGTCGTGATGCGGTACGGCCCGCGGCGGTCCTCGCTCGGCAAGGGCCCGGCGACCTTCAGGCGGGTCCCGGACTACGAGCGGGGGGGCTGGAACGGATCGCGGCCGAGACGATCCCGGCGCTTCGTGCTGGGTCGGCCTGAGCGCTCAGTGCCCGTTCGCGGGTTGACGCGCGAGGCGGCCCCGGGCACCGCAGGCCCGTCCCTCCGCGCCCGCCGCGTTTGACGGAATCGACCGGAGGGCTGATGGTAGGCGGCACAGTCGCCAATTGCGCCGGGCTCTCATTCGCCGGTCCGAAGCGCGCGACGGATCGGATCCCTTCCCGTGGCCCGTACTCCCTTCTCCTACCCTGCCTCGCACATCGTCGTGTGCAGCGACGGCTACTTCGACGTCTATCCGCCGATCGGGCGGTCGGGCGGAGAAAGGCCCGCGTACCGGGGCGAGCTCGCTGAGCTCGGCGCCGGGATCCGGGGCAGCGACAGCCGATTGGCGGTTCGACCGGATTCGGCGGCGCTCGCGCTCGCCGTCGACGCTTGGGCGGCCGTCCACGGCGCCGCCGCGGTGCGCGGAGAGCTCAGCCGAGGCCGCGACGGCAGTGCGCCCGCAGCCTAGGCTATTGGGAGCGGACGGAACGCGTCGTGCATTCGACGACCGCGGACCAGCCCGCACCGTTGCCCGGTCCGGCGTGGTGGCCCCCTGCCACCTGATGCCGCGCCGGACTGGAGGAGAGCGATGACCGATTCACGCTCCCGACCGGCGTCCCCCTCGACCCCCGGAGGCCGCGGTCGACGGTACCGGAGGCACGAGGTCAGCGTGAGCACCGGCGGCAAGCTCGTGCTCGAGGTCGACGGCACGATCCGACACCTCGACGTCGAGGGCTCGACGGTTCGATCCTGGTCACCAAGCGACCCCGACTGGCCGAGCCAGGCCATCCGGTTCGGGCTGCGCCCGGAGCCGACCACCGTCGCGCCCCACGGCCAGCGCGTCCCCAACACTGGCCTGCCGGGAGCGTAGGCACCGCAACGAATCAGGCAGCGGGCTCGTTCACTCCGGTCAGAGGGCCGCCGGCACCGGGCGCACCGAGGTTCGGACCGTCCCCCGATGCCAGAGCGCGAGCGCCCGTGCGCCGATCGCCGCGATCACCAGGAACGCGGGCGTCATGGGCCGCGGACGCGACCGACGAGCCCGGATCGGCTGCCGCCCCGGCCCGTTGGCAAGGCCCCCGGGACGCCCGCCTAGAGGGCGAAGCGGATCATCGCCAGCACCCCGACCACCAGGCAGTAGATCGCGAACGGCGTGAGCGTCCGGGTGGTGAAGTAGCGGGTGAGGAAGCGGACGGAGAGGTAGGCGGCGATGCCTGCGGCGACGCTGCCGGCCAGCACCTGGCCGATGACGCCGTGGCCATTGGGGCCAAGCAGGTCCGGGAGCTTGTACACGCCCGCAGCCATGATGATCGGCGTGGCCAGGAGGAACGAGAAGCGCGCGGCGTCCTCGTGGTCGAGCCCGCGGGCCAGGCCGGCGACCATCGTGATGCCGGATCGGCTGATCCCGGCCAGCAGCGCGCCGATCTGGAAGACGCCCACGATCCCGGCCTCGCGGTACTCCAGGCTGTCCAGGCGGCGGGCGCCCTCGGGATTGAGCCCGTGGGCGACAGCGAGGGCACGGACCTCGGCGCGGCGCCGGAGCCACTCCCCCGCGAGCAGGAGCAGCCCGTTGACGAACAGGAACGCCGCGGCGAGCAGCGGCTTGGCGAACACGGTCCGGAAGGCGTGCTCGAACAGCAGGCCCATGAGCCCGGCCGGGATCGTCGCCACCACCAGCAGCCAGCCGAGGCGGGCGTCCGGCCCCTCCACCCGGCGGCTCCGCAGCGAGCCGACGATGGCGCGGATGATCCGCACCCAGTCGCGCCAGTAGAAGAGCGCGAGCGCGGTCGCCGTGGCCACGTGGAGGCCGACGAGGAAGGCCAGGAAGTACGACTCGGAGGCCGCCTGCGCCGCCACCACATCGTTCCAGCCCAGCAGTTGGGGCACGATCACCGAGTGCCCGAGGCTGGAGACCGGGAACAGCTCGCTCACCCCCTGCAGGAGTCCAAGGATGATCGCCTGGAAATACGACACGATGCCTCCACGTTGACCGGTTTTCGGGCCGGCCTATTCTCGCGGGAAGTTCCTCGGAGCGTGAGAATCCGGTCTCCCCAACCCCTCGGTCCCCTTTCCGTCGAACGGCCCTTGGCGCTCGCACCCGGCTCGGTTCAGGCTCGCCAGGACGGCGTCACCTGACGGGGGAGGCGCGCTGGACCGAGAACGTCACGCCTGGTTGGCTCGATTCCGTGCGTGGCGACCCGATGCCGTGACTGATCGACGAGGCGGCTCCGGCCGTCCGGCACCTGGTCCTCCGCGACCAGGTGTGCCTGCCCGAGGGGGACCCGGCGGTGTCGGCTGCCCTTCAGGATCCCGCCGGGTGGTGGGGCAGACCCGGTCCGGGCTGCGGCCCGGAGTAGCGGGTGCGCAAGTCGGTCGCCAATGCCCGAGGTGCGGTTTCCGACGGGACGATGAGCACGCGAAGCCCGGGGGACGCGACGGCGATCCCGGGACGGGACGGCGTCCGTCAGGCATGCTGTTGCGGAACGCCACA
>JAJYGO010000460.1 GCA_021785115.1 Chloroflexota bacterium
CGCCGACCGAGACCGACGCGCTGGTGGACGCGCTGCGGACGCGCTGCGGACGCGCTGAGTGCGGCAGCAGCTGTTGGATGTTGTTGATGCGATGGACGTTGGCCGGCCGGGCAACATGCGGAATCGGCTCATTGCAGGGTGGAGCCCGAGGTGATTCGACAAGCGTTTCGACAAGCTGGTTGTCGAAACGAGGTCGCGGCGACCTGCGGTATCAACAACGTACAGCGTCAAGTTGGCCGCGGCTGCGCTTTGGCTGGAACACGGGACCGACATACATGAGCACGAGACTTGACTCAAACTTACGTGACGCGTAAGTTTGAGTCATGTCAGAACCGCGCCTCCTCGAGATCGCCAGCTACCAGCACGGATACTTCACGACGGGACAGGCGCTTGCAGAGGGCGTGAGCCACCGTGCCCTCACCGATCGCGTCCACCGCGGCGTGATCGAGCGCGTAAGCCACGGGGTCTACCGCATGGCCCACTACCCAGTCACGCCTCGTGACGACCTGTACAGCCTCCAGGTCGCCGCCCCGGACAGCCTGATCAGCCACGAGACCGCGCTCGAGATCTACGGGCTCTCAGACGTCCTGCCGCGGACGATCCACATCACGGTGCCGGTCAGGTCCGGGTTGAAACCCCGCAGTGGCGTGACCATCCACCGTTCGGACGTCCCGCGCACCGACCAGACGATTCGCGACGACCTGCGTATCACCACTCTCGCGCGCACTCTGCTCGACTCCGCGCGCGCTGGCACAGCAGCCGAGCAGCTGCTGATGGCCGCACGAGAGGGGCGTGCACGAGGCATGTTGAAATCGGTGGACGTAGACCGACTGAAGGCTGTCTATCCGTTCAGAGGGCGAATCAGGTGAGCACTGCGCCGACCATCGCACCGGTGAATCCCGCCGCAGAGCGGGCGCGGATGCTCGCGCGGATGAAGAACGTCGCGAAGTCCGTTCGGGGCGATGACCCGGTGCGCCGGCTCCACCTCATCGTATCGATGGACCGGTTCCTTCAGCGGATGCTTGCGACCACCAGGTGGGGCGACTGGATCCTGAAGGGCGGCTACGCGAACCAGCTACGCGCACCCGATGAGGCCCGCTTCACGGAAGACGTCGATCTGAAGCTCGATTCCGACATCAGCAGAGCCAAGGCGGTCATCGTCGCCGCCGCCCAGTACGACCTTGACGACCATTTCGTTTTCGAGGTGGCGGGAGATCCGCGACCACTCGTTGGACCGCCCGGCGGCGGGCTCCGCTTCGTCGTCGTGGTCCGGTTGTGGGGCTCGGAGCTCGTCAGGTTCAAGATCGATGTCAGCAGCGCGGACGCCATCGTCGGGAAGATCGAGCGCCACAAGAGCGACCCGATCGTGGAGAGACTCGGCTACAAGCGGGCTCTCTTCCCGGTCTACCCGGTCGCCCAGCAGTTCGCCGAGAAGCTGCACGCGTACACGCGGCCGCGCGACGTCGAGAACACCCGAGCCAAGGACCTTGCCGACATGCTGTGGCTGGTGGGGCGCTACCCGTTCACGTCCCGGGCGATCGTCGAGGCGTGCGTCGCCACCTTTGGCCGGCGCGGTGAGCACCCCTGGCCGCCCAAGGTCTCGCCGCCTCCGACGGTATGGGCTCGCCAGTACACCGCGCTCCGGAAGGAGATGCACCTGTCGCCCGCAACGCCACTCGAAGCCTACCAAGCGCTGCTGCCGTTCCTGGGGCCCGTGCTGGCGAGCGACCGGGCGAAGCGGTGGTCGCCGCGTCGCCAGGCGTGGTCGCGTCTCGCTGGCTCAAAGTCCGGGTAACAGAACCGGCACTTGGCCCAAACTTACGCGTGGCGTAAGTTTCGGCAAACAGCGCCTCAGCTCCCCGCTTCCGAAGATGGCTCATTGTCCTCGGGCACGTACGACTCGATCGTGCGGGATGCACTTGTAGCGACGGACAGTTCCGCTGGCGTGGTGATAGGTGCCGTTGGCCACCACCACCCGTGAGCCCTTGTGCAGGGGATCGGGGCAGTGGGCGATCGGTGTGCGTCTGGGCAAGGAGCGCGCTCGCTACGAAGTGCCTACGCCCCAGTGTCCTCCCGTATCAACAGTCTCGCAACACTTGCTGCCGCACTCAGGACGCGCTGAGTGCGCCCGCCGGCAGTGTTACGCGACTGCACCGTCCGATCCATTCGGCCCTACCCACAAGAGTAGGCCCGCCGTATCGTCCGGCCGTCGCGGGGGGTGTTGACGCGCGGCCATGCTCAGGCCGCCTCGACCGCGCCGAGCCACTGGCGAGACCGACCCGTAGGACAGGCGCCATCGTGTGCCAGGGAGGTGCCCAGCCATGCGTCGCCTATTCACCGTCATCGCGGGCGTGGCCGTGCTTGCGGCCGTCACGATCGGTCCGGTCGCTGCGTCCCAGACCGAGCGGGGGACACCCGGTGCGCCGAACTGCATGGGCCAGACCACCGCATACGAAACACATGTCCTCGTCCCCTACGGTGCCACGCCCGGCATCGGCAACTTCGTCAAGGCCTGGAACTACACCTATGGGACGGATTGGAGCGTCACGGACCTGAAGGCCGTGACACTGCTCACCGACTGCACCGTCCCGTAGCTCGACCGTCGCCCACACTTCGACCGGGGAGCCTGGCTGGGTTCCCCGGTCTTCTGTTGCCCTGCGGCCGCCGGGTGACGCGGGTGACACGGACACCTGCGCCGCTTCGGCGCGCGGCCCGCCGTCGAGTCGCGCGGCACGACCGGAGCGGAGGCGCTGTGGGAGCTGGCTGCGGCACTGCGGGGGGCCTTGACTGTCCCATGAGCCGTGCGCGAACGGACCTCCGCGCGGGCCATCGCGAGCGTGGGTTACCGGCGATGTTGCGCCGGTGGCCTACGCTGAGCCATCGAAGCTGGGCACGGATCCACCGAAGCTCCGGCTGATCGGGTCGGTTGAGGCCCGAACCGGTCGTCTCGCCGACTGATCGGGCGGGCGCTGCCGACGTCGCCGCGGGCAGGCTCCCGCCCGGCCCCCGAGCAGCCGAGGGGGTCGGAGCGGGCGTCAGGCCTGGAGCGGGATCGCCCGGAGGCGCGCCAGGGCGGTCATGAAGCTCGCCGCGCAGGGCCAGGGGGTCGGGAGGTGGAGCGTGAGCCTCCGGGCCGAGCGGGTGAGCCGCCCGGCCAGGCTGAACCGCCGCCGGCGCAGGGTCCTGGTGGTGACGATCCCCGCCTTGAGCCCGATCCGGGCGGTCCAGCGCGCCAGGTTGTGGACCAGCAGCTGCACCGCGAGCCAGGCCCCGTTGACGGCAAACTTCCCGGACGGCAGGTGGTTCAGGCCGACCCCGTACGGGAGATCGAGGATCGCGTGCTCGATCTCGGCAGGGCGGCGATGGTCAGCCTCGAACTCGAGCGTCGGGCCCTCTCGATCGGTGAGGACGGCTGGTACTCGTAGAGCGTGAAGCAGGTGAGTGGAGCGCGGGGTCGGTCGCACCCGGCGCACGATGCGCCGGACCGGACGGGCGTCCTTCTTCGAAGCGAACGGCGTGTAGGTCGTCTCGGCCACGTCGGCGCCGTCGCCGAGCCCATACAGGATCGGCGACCAGCCCGCTTCGGGGATCGCCTCGATGCGGCGGCGCACGCCGCGGTGCTGGCGCACGGTGACGCTGAAGGGCACGTCCATCTTGCGGCACAATCGAGCTGCCGGACACGCCCCCAGCGGAAGCTTGCGCAGGAAGGTGCCGAGGGCGGAGGCGGCCTTGGCCGGGAAGCCCACGATGCGATCCGTGCCAACGGCGCGCAGCGCGTCCACGTCGTCGATGCTGTCACCCCCGCCCAGGGCCGAGGCGATCGGGGGTGTGCGATGATCGCATCCGTCAGGTGCTCCGCCGAACCCGGGTCGATGGGCTGCTCACCGCCACGTTCCCGGTTCCGCGGGCGCCTGATTCCTTGTTCCAGCAGCCCGTCAGCCCGCGGCGATCGGTGGATCAGGGGTCAGGTGTACGGGGTGTGAGCCGCAACCCAGCGGGTGCGCTCATGGAGCCTGTGAGCTGCCGCCTGCCGTCACGGGAAACTCATGAACCCGACAGCTCGGCGTACCAGGCCTCCGCGAGCTGCCGGACCGGACCCTCGCAGGCCGAGGTCGTCGTACCGTAGGGGGCCCAGCAGCTGAGGTCGCCGACGAAGCGTCCGGCCGCGAACTGCAGCTCGTAGAACTTGCCGCCGTTGCTCGTGTACGCGGACCGCGTGCCGGTTGCGCCTGCGTCAAGTCCCGCATTCCCCACACCGGACGTGAAGGTCTTCACCCAGGTGCTCGCCGCTGCCGCGTCGTGGAAGGGGAAGAGCGTTGCCTCGACGACCTGGTTCGGGTCGGCCGCGAGCAGCGCCCGCCCGAACCCCAGGCTGTCGGCGCCCAGCGCGTGGAGCTTCTGCGCGACGATGCCGGGCGCCCCAGAGTTGTCCGCGAGCGCCCACGACTCGGCAGGAACCACCACCGCTCCGAGGATGGGGCCCACCGCATCCGATGGCGGTGGCATGCGTTGGCCGAACGCGGCGGGCAGCTGATCGGCTTTGAGGCTGCCCTGGAGCAACGCTCCGATCCGGTTGACCAGCGGCGCGGCGT
This sequence comes from Chloroflexota bacterium, assembly GCA_021785115.1. Next base: position 4,593 of record JAJYGO010000460.1, read on the forward strand.
AGCCGGCCAGCGTCGCGCCCTTCTCGTATCCGTTCCCGGTGACGGCGATCCGCGCGACGATGGGTCCCACGCGGAAGCGCAGGTCCGTCGTGTCGGGATAGTCGATCGGCGTATCCGTCGGGGAGCCCAGCCCCACGTTGCTCCGGGTGAAGTAGCTCGACGCATCGCCGACGGCCGGGCCGCTGGCCGGAGTGCTGCTGCCGTCGTTGGTCTGGTTCAGCTTCGCCAGGCCCTGAGTGGCCGACGCCACGTCGTTGAAGAGGACCACGGTCGACTGCATCTCCCGTTTCGAGGAACCGCCGATCAGCTCGTAGTCCTGGACCACGAAGAACCTGACGCTCGGATCGGCGGAGTTGTCCTTGTACGGGCTGAAGCCGGCGTCGAACTCGGGAAGATACGGCCACCACGTCTGGCCAGCCGGCATCAGCGCCTTGAGGTCGTTCGGGCTCAACGCCGCCAGCAGCAGGTCGTTGGGCGTCAGCTCGGGAGCGGCAGCGGTGGTGGGCGCCGCAGTCGGTGGGAGGACTGGCGTGGGGGCGAGGGTCGCCGGGGTAGTCGGGGCGGACGTGGCAGCCGGGGCGGGCGTGGCGGTCGCCGCGACACCCGGCGGCGGGGCCGCGCTGGTGCCCGTGCAGGCAGCCATAAGCCCGGTCAGGACCAGCAGGGTCAGGGCGTGCCTCGCGGGGAGGCGCAGCGTCGCGTTCACGGCAGCAACCGGAAGGACTGGCCGATGGCGCTGCAGGTAGATGCGTACTGCGCCGCGAAGTCCGATCGGATGGTGAGCGTCCGCGCACACGCCTGCGTGCCATTGAGCAGCCGGTACGTGGTCATGTCCGAGGTGGCCGGCTGTCCGGACGACCCCTGTGCCGCGATCTGGTAGGTGATCTCGACCGCGTCGGCGCCGCTGGCAAGCGTGACGTGCCGCTGGTCGATCTGCGTGCTCACGCCGGGCTCGGACCGAAGGCCGGCGCTCACGCTCGTCGCGAAGCCATCAGCGCTCGTTCCGTCGGGGACCGTCGTCGTCTTTGCGGTGATCGCCTCGGCCGTCCCAGCCGACAGGGCGTCGGCCGAGAGGTCCATTCCGCACAGCCGGTCGCCGGTCGCGATGAGTGCGTCCTTGTGGCCCTGGAAGAACGTTGCCACCTGGGGGTTCGTCGACTGGAGGGACGCGACGGCGGCTTCGATGTCCGCCGGGTCGATCCTGATCGGCTTCCATGACGCAAGGAGGCCGACCGCGAAGCCATCGGCCTGATCCGCGTAGGTCAGGAGGGCACTGCCCGTTGCGGCAGAGGGCGCCGTGATGGCTGCCGGCGCGCTACTCACCGCGGCTGGCGCGCTACTCACCGCGGCTGGCGTCGGCGTCGAGGAGCTGGCGCACCCGGCAAGTGCGAGCGGGAGCGCAGGTGCGAGCGCGAATACGAGCGTGGGGCTCGCAGCCGCGATTCGCGGGCTGATCACGGGACGCCTCCTTATCTCGCCTGTCCCTCGTCCACGGGGTTCGCGACGATTCGAGGCGGATGGGGCGTACATTGCTCTCTCGCCGATCAGCGGCAATGACCCGATCGGCCTACGGTGGACCGGACCTCCGGAGCCGACGACCGGGTCAGGCCGCCTGGAAGACGGCGGCGCGTCCTCCGACCCGCCAGGGTATCCGTCGGCCTGGGAGGGACCCCGTACCTCTGGGGCGCAGGGACGTTGACGAACGGCGGATGGCGCCCCGGATGCGCGACCGCGAGCATCCCCGCCATGAGTCATATCGCTCGCCGATTCTCCGTGGTTCAACTCGGCGCAGCCGTGTCGCTCCTCCTCGTGGCGGCCGCATGCAGCAGCGGCGCCCAATCGGGGGGTGTGGCCTCGGTCGCGCCGCCCGCCCCAAGCGTCGTGACAGCCGTTGGGACAAGCGGTGCGCCCGCCGTCTCGGCCCCGGTGTCGGGTGTGGCCTCGGTCGCGCCCGAGACGCTCCCGACCATCACCGATTCCGAGACGCAGCCGCCTGTCCAGGCCGCCGCGACACCAGTCCCCCTGGACCCGGCCGCCGCGGCGCTGGCGGGCACCTATCGCTGCCTTTCTCGGGCCCTCTACTACGACCAGGGGGGCGGCGGGGGCACCGGTACGTGCGATCTCTTCACGCCGCTGTCGCTGGGGGCCGACGGCCACTGGAGTTGGGAGACCTCATCCGGGAGCTGGCACGTCCGCCCGGTGACCGCTGCGGACTGGGAGGGCTGGGGAATCCAGCCCTACGGCGGAGTGACTCAGGTCCTTGTCCTCGATGGGCTGGGGCAGGGGCCGATCGAGCCAGACAGCGGCTTCGTGTGGGTGATCTACCACGACGCCTCGGTGGCCGGCACCGTGTGGCTCAAGTGGGGGCGCGCGTCGTAACCGGCATCTCGATCGTCGGGCAGGCACCCGGCCGAGCGCACGTCGGGGACACACTGCTCACCCTGATCGCCTCGGCTCTGGGCGGGGGTGACTCGATCGACGACGCGAACGCGCTCCGGACGGGCGGCACGGGCCGCATCGATCAACGCCGGTCATTCCGCGCGCCGGACCTTCAGCGGAGGCGACAACCTCGGCCGCGATCACATCGGTGACGCAACAGGGAACGACGGCCATGGCGGCCGGGAGCGGATCACGCAGCGAACGCCTGCGCCGGCTCAGTCCGCAGGTGACCGTCGGGGCGCGAGGTACGACTCCGCGGTGCCCACGCCCTCGAGCAACTCGAGGTAGCGATCGCGCAGCGCACCGACGACCTCAGGATTGTCACCGGCGACGTTCGTTGCCTGCCCCGGATCCAC
>JAJYGO010000099.1:0-17873 GCA_021785115.1 Chloroflexota bacterium
TCGCGAGGCGGTGGACGCCGACTGGCAGGAGGCGGGGCGAATCTGCTACGAGGCGTTCGCCACCCTGGCCGATCGCCACGGCTTCCCGCACGACTTCCCGACCGTCGCTGCCGCGGCCGAGCCGATCCGCTGGATGATCAACCATCCGGGCTTCTACTCGGTCGTCGCCGAGGAGGACGGGCACATCCTCGGCAGCAACTTCATGGACGAGCGGTCGATCATCTCGGCGATCGGGCCGATCAGCGTCGATCCGGGCGCGCAGAACCACCAGGTCGGCCGACTGCTCATGCAGGCCGCGCTCGACCACGCGACCGCCCGCGGCGCCGCGGGCGTGCGGCTGCTCCAGATCGCGTACCACAACCGGTCGCTGAGCCTGTACGCGAAGCTGGGCATGGACGTGCGCGGCTCGTTCGCCGCCATGCACGGGGAACCGGTCCGCATCGCCATGCCGGGATACGCGGTGCGCGCGGCCACCCCCGACGACGAGGCGGCCTGCAACGCACTCTGCACGCGCGTCCACGGGCACAGCCGCGCGGCCGAGGTTCACGGGGCGATCGAGGCCGGGGAGGCGACGGTGGTCGAGCACCTGGGCGGGATCACCGGGTACACGACCGGGATCACCTACTTCTCACACTCCGTCGCGGAGACGAACGACGATCTCCGGGCGCTCATCGTGGCCGCTCCGGACTACGGGACCCCGGGGTTCCTGGTCCCGCTGGCCAACGCCGACCTGTTCCGGTGGTGCCTCGAGCACGGGCTGCGGGTCTTCTTCGTGCTGAACATGATGACGATCGGCCTGTACCAGGATCCTCGCGGCGCCTACATGCCGTCCGTGGGCTATTGACCGCGGACACCGGGCGCCCCATCGGCGCCGTCACCACCTCCATCCCGTCCGCGCCCAATCTCCGCGACCTGGGTGGCCATCGCACCGCGGACGGCGCCCGCATCCGCCGCGGCCTTCTCTATCGATCCACGGCACTCGACCGGCTGGAGGGCGACGACGCGCTTGCGTTCGCCCGCCTCGGAGTCCGCACCGTCTTCGATCTGCGGACCGAGCCGGAGCGACGCGCGGCACCGGACCGGCTCCCGGAGGGGACACGCCGCGTGATCGTCGACGTCATCGGCGACGAGGAACTGGGGGGCCCGGCTCAGCTGCACGGCATCCTGGATGACCCCCGGCTCGCCGGGACGATCCTGGGAGACGGGCGCGCGACCGCGATGTGGACGGACCACTTCCGGGACTTCGTCCGGCTGCCCAGCGCGCGGCGCGCGTACGGGCAGCTCTTCCGGGATCTCGCCCGCGAGGACCACCGGCCGGCGCTGGTGCACTGCTCCACCGGGAAGGATCGCACGGGCTGGGCCGCCGCGGCGTTCCTGCTCCTGATGGGCGTCCCCGGGGACGAGGTGATGGCGGACTACCTGGCGAGCGAGCGCTTCCTGCAGCCGGTGCTGGCACGGATCCTGTGCGCGTTTGCCGAGAAGGGCGGGGACCCCGATCTCATCCGCCCGATCTTCGGGGTGCAGCCGGATTTCCTGCGCGCCGCGATCGACGAGATGCGCGGCCTGTTCGGCTCCGTCGAGAGGTACTTCGCCGACGGCCTGGACGTCCCGGCCCCGGTGCAGCACGCGCTCCGCGAGGCGTTCCTCGAGGTGGCGCCGACGACGCCTCACGCGGCTTGACGTGCGCCCGGCGTGCAGTAGACTCGGGACCAATGATTATCGATTATCGCGAGAGCGACGCGCCGGGACGGCCCGGGGCCACCGCGGCTGCGGCGACATCGGGCGTTCGCGTGCGCGGTCGCGGTCGCGGTCGCGGGCGATCGGCAGGCAGGCGTCCGGTGATTCGGCCGGCGTGAACGTCGCCGCAGGTTCCTCCCCGAGAACGGTCCGCGGGCGCGGCCCGGACTCCGCAGACCAAGAGGTCGGAGATGGCTGAGGGCAAGGAAGCGGTCCTGGGCGAAGAGGTACTGGGGCAGTTCCTGGGGGACGAGGCGTTCCCCGTCGAATGGGCATCACGGGCCGAGCAGGACCTCTTCTGGGTCTACGACGACCTGCACTGTCCGCACCCCCTGAGCCCGATGTACTACGACATCGGCGGCTGGTGGCTGACCTGCGACCACATGTTCCGACGGTTCGGCACGCCCTTCGCCTGTGACTGGATCACGAAGAACGTGAACGGCTATCTCTACACCGCCGCCGTTCCGGCGAGACCCGACGTCCAGGTCGACGCCATGGAGTACGGCGCCCGTTACGGGGCGCGGGTGCCGCTCGACCCGGAGTACCCGAACCGGATCGGCGCGTACCTCGACACCGTGCTGCCGGTCTACGGGCGGGAGTTCGCGGATGCGTGGCGTGACCGTCTGGTTCCCGAGATGCAGCGCAACTTCGCCTACCTCGAGAGCCAGCTGGACCGCCAGGACGAGCTCGACCTTCCGGATCTCGCGTGCCTGCTCGAGGATGCGATCGACGTCCACGATCGCCACTGGAAGATCCACTGGATGCTCAACTTCGCGCAGCTCTCCGCCACGCTGAACCTCCGGGCGGTGGCCCAGCGCACGCGCGGCGAGATCGACGAGGCGCTCCTGGGGCGACTCCAGAACTCGGCCCGCGATCGCAACTGGGACTCGATCGAGGCCCTCTGGAAGATGAAGGAGGAGGTCCGGTCGGACGGCGAGCTCTCCGCCGCCTTCCGCCAGGAGACGGTGCAGGAGGTCATCGCCGCCCTCTCCGCCACCGAGCGCGGGAGGCGGTTCATCGCGGAACGCGTGGAGCCGTACCAGCGCGAGTTCGGCTGGCACGCCGTCTGGAGCCACGAGTTCGTCTTCCCGACGGTGCGCGAACAGATGGAGCCTGTCATCGAGATCGTCCGCGGCTACATCGACACGGACTACGACTACCCCTCGACGATCAAGGCCATGGAGGACGACATCGCCCGGGCATCCGAGGAGATCCTCGCGGGGCTGGAGGGCGAGGCGCTCGAGGCGATGCGGGCGGCCAACGAGATCAACCTCAGGATGGCGCCCCTCACGCCCGACCACCACTTCTACATCGACCAGGGCGCCAACGCGCACCTCCGGCTGGTGCTGGTCGCCATCGGTCGCAAGCTCGTGGCACGGGGGCTCCTCGATGCGCAGGACGACGTGATCTTCCTGCGGTACAACGAACTCCGCGAGTTCATCGGAAACCCGTCGGCACTGGACGCGCGCGGCCTGGTCGCGGCACGAAGGGCCGAACGGGAGCACGCCTACACCTTCCGGCCCAGGGACTGGATCGGGACGGCCACGCCGAGCCAGCTCGCGTTCCCGTACCTCACCAACTGGGGCTTCCCCGACAAGTTCTACCGGAAGCCGTCGGAGGTGGTGGGCCAGGTCACCGGGATCGGCGGCTCCCCGGGCGTTGTCGAGGGGATCGCCCGGGTCGTCCTCCGGGAGGAGCAGTTCGACGAGGTGCGGGCCGGCGAGATCGTCGTCTGCCAGATGACCAACCCCGCGTGGGTGGTGCTCTTCACCAAGATCATCGGCCTCGTGACGGACGCCGGGGGGACCACGTCGCATCCCGCCGTGCTGTCACGGGAGTTCGGCATTCCCGCCGTCGTGGGGGCCTCGGTGGCCACGCACGTGATCCGGGGCGGTGATCGCATCCGCGTCAACGGCACCTCCGGCCTCGTCGAGATCGTGCAGGCGGCGGCGCAGCCGAAGAACGACCTGTTCGGCGTGTAGGACCTGTTGGCCCGATGCCATCGATCTCGCGCGACGTCCTGAGCGACCAGATCGAGGACCATCTCCTGCAGGCGATCCTCGACGGCCGGTATCCGCCCGGATCCCGCATCGTCGAGACGCGGGTGGCGCGCGAGCTCGGCGTGAGCCAGACCCCCGTCCGCGAGGCGCTGCGCGATCTCGAGGCGCTCGGCGTGGTGGAGATCACCTCATTCCGCGGAGCGAGCGTTCGACGACCCGGCAAGGCGGAGCTGCTGGAGGCATACGGCGTCCGGGCCGAGCTCGAGGCACTCGCCGCGCGACTCGCCCTGGCACACATCTCCGACGCAGTGCTCGACGAACTGCAGGTGCTCATCGACGAGATGCGGGAGGCCGCGGCGGCCGGCGACCGGCACACCGAGGCGCTGGTGGACGGCCGGTTCCACGCGCGACTCGTCACGGCGACCGGGAACCACACGCTCGAGCGCGTCTGGCGCTACCTCCTGCCGGTGGCGCGTACGTACATCACGCTCGCGGCGCCGGGCGTGGACGCGATCGCGGCCGCGGACCTGCACCGACCGATCCTCGACGCGCTCCGCCTGCGTGACCCGGAGCTCGCGGCGGCGTCGATCCGCCGCCACTTCGAGGTGGCGGGCGCCACGTTCGAGGCGACCTTCGCGGACGGGTTCTCGATCTCCGGGGGCAGCGCTTCGCCGGCGCGCGACGCCGCGACCGGGCGCCCGGGAGGCGCGAGCCCCGCGATGGAACCGATGACCGACCTGATCGCCACCGGCAGTCGCGAGAGCGCGTAGCCGGCGGCCGCCCGGGGCGACCACGGGCGCGGACCTGGACCGTGACCATGACAGACGAGTGAGAGGCAGATGAACGAACCGCTGCAACTGTCCGAGGAGATGTCCGCGGGGGCGGCACGGCTTCGCGTCGACGTCCATGGCGGCGAGCCGCGAGAGCACGTCCTGGAGGACATGAACTTCCTGAACTACCGGCTCGCGGATGTGCGACTCGAGCCCGCGGTCACGCTGGGCGAGCCGGACATCGTCTGGCACCAGGACGGCCCCAGGGACATCGCCTACGACGGACGCCGCGTGACGTTCACTGGCCCGTGGCCCGCCGGGCCGATCCAGAAGGTCGTGGTCGCCATTCTGGCGCTCCGCATGGAGGCCGCCGGGCTGCACCCCTTCCACGCGTCCGCGGTCCGGTACCGCGGCAGGACCGTGATGTTCCTGGGGGGCGAGTCGAACCACGGCAAGTCGATGGCCCAGATCGAGGCATGCCGGCGCGGGGCCCTGCTGGTGTCGACCGAGACCACGGTGGTCGACGAGGCAGGCCGTGCGGTGGTCGGCTCGAAGGAGCCGTTCATCAAGAAGCGGACCGAAGGAACGGAGCGGGCGGACAAGGCGGCGCCCGACCGCGGCGTCGAGAAGTTCTTCGGCGCGATGCCCAGCTGGGGCCTGTACACTCAGCCGAGCGTCGTGGACATCGTCGTGGTGCCGGCCATCGATGGCAACTTCGATCCGACCCTGGCCGAGATGATTCCGTTCGAGCGCCAGTTCCAGACGCTCCACTCCCTGCAGAACTACTTCCTCTTGAACGAGCTGCTCGCGGCCGGCTTCCCCATGCCGATCGTGGACACCGAGGAGCTGCGCAGGGCGCGCGCGGGGTTCGTGGCGCGCTTCTCCGAGCGACCCTACTACTTCGTCCGGGCGGCCACCCCACAGGTGCTGATGGACGAGGTGGAAGCGGTGCTCTGAGCGGGCACGCGAGCGATGCACCCCTTCGCCTACGAACGACCGGGGTCCCTGGCCGAGGCAATCGCCCTGCTGGGGCGGCACGGAGCCGAGGCGCGCCTCCTCGCGGGCGGGACGGACCTCATCATCCGGCTGCGCGACGGGAGCCTGCGGCCCTCCGTCGTGATCGACCTGAAGCGGGTGGAGGAGCTCAGACCGGCGATCCGCGAGGAGGACGGCCGCCTGTCGATCAGCGCGACGTCGGTGATGACGGACATCGCGGCCGACCCGCGGGTGCGTCGCCACTTCGTGGCGCTGGCCGAGGCCGCGGCCGTCATCGGTTCGGTGCAGATCCGCAACCGCGCCACGCTGGCGGGCAACATCTGCAACGCGTCCCCGGCCGCCGACACCGCGCCGTCCCTGCTCGTGTACGGGGCGGTGGTGGTCGCCGCGGGGCCGGCGGGGACGCGCCGCATCCCGATCGACGAGTTCTTCGTGCGGTCCGGAGCGACCACCCTGCAGCGTGACGAGCTGGTTGCCGCGGTCGAGCTGCCGCTGCCCGCCCGGCGGATCGGCGCGGCGCACGTCCGCCGCACGCGGCGGCGCGGTCACGATCTCGCGTCGGTCACGCTCACGTGCGGCGTCGACGACGCGGGGGTGACCCGACTGGCCTACGGGAGCGTCGGCCCCCGTCCCGTGCTGGAAGTGGACGAGAGCGGCACCCTGGCCGATCCCGGCTCCACCGGGGAGGCCAGGGCCGGCGTCCTGGAGCGGATGTTCCTGGGGGCCAGTCCCTCGCCGCGCTCGATGCGAGCCAGCCCCGAGTACCGGGTGGCGATGCTGCGCGCCCTCGGCGAACGGGCGCTTCGAATGGCGCTCGACAGGCTGGGCGGGGGGTGAGACGGATGAGCGACACGATCCCGATCCAGCTGACGGTCAACGGCCGCCAGCGCTCGCTCCGCGTGGCCCCCCACCACACGCTCCTCGACGTCCTGCGGGACGACCTGGATCTGACGGGGGCCAAGGAGTGCTGCCTCGTGGGCGAGTGCGGCGCATGCACCGTGATCGTCGACGGGCGCACGGTCGACTCGTGCCTGGTGCTGGCGGTCGAGGTCGACGGCGCCTCCGTCACGACGGTCGAAGGGCTCGCCCGGGACGGGAGCCTGAGCCCGCTCCAGCAGGCGTTCCTGGACCGGGGCGCGGCGCAGTGCGGGTACTGCATCCCGGGCCAGCTCATGTCGGCGCACGCGCTGCTCGAGACGAACCCCCACCCGTCCCTCGACGACGTCCAGGAAGGCCTAGCCGGCAACCTCTGTCGCTGCGCCGGCTACCAGCAGATCGTGGACGCGGTCCTGGCGGCCGCGGACGGAGCGGACCGGTGAGCCGCGACGGCGTCGGCGCCTCCGTCACGCGCGGGGGAGGCTACGACCGCGTGACCGGGCGGCAGCGGTACGTGGCGGACATCCACCTGGAGGACGTCCTCCACGTGAAGCTCGTGACGCTCGACTGCGCCCGTGCGCGGATCCGCTCGGTGGACGCCAGCGCCGCCTGGCGCGTGCCCGGCGTCCGGCTGGTGACCACGGCCGAGGACCTGCCCCGGCCCATGCCGCGGTTTGGCCCCCAGTTCGAGGACCGGCCGGTCCTCGCCGTCGGCGAGACGAAGTACCACGGCGAGCCGGTGGCCGCGGTGGCCGCCGAGACGCGGGACGCGGCGGAGGAGGCCGCTCGCCTCGTGCACGTCGACTACGAGGAGCTGCCGGCGGTGGTCACCCTCGCGGCGGCGCTCGACCCGGCGGCTCCCCTGGTCCAGGATCCGGCGCTGCGGCCGGGCGACCCGTTCGCCACGACGAACGTCCTGCGCGAGCACCGCGTCGCCTGGGGGGACGTCGACGCGACCGTGGCCGACCTGGTCGTGGAGCACGTGTACGCCTTCCCGATGGTCACGCACTTCGCCATCGAGCCGCACGCCTTCATGGCCGCGCCCGACGGCGACGGGATCGCGGTCTGGAGCACCATCCAGCATCCGTACTGGCTCCAGCGGATCCTGGCGAAGCTGCTGCGGATGCCGCTCTCGAAGGTGCGCGTCCTCGCGCCCGACCCGGGCGGAGCGTTCGGCGGCAAGCAGCACACGAAGTACGAGCCGCTCGTCGCGTTCATGGCGCTCCGCGCCGGTCGTCCGGTGCGCCTGGTCCTCAGCCTGGAGGAGACCTTCCAGGCGGCGCGCAGGGCCTCGGCCAGCGTGCGGGTCCGCACGGGATTCCGCGCCGACGGCGCGTTCGCCTTCCAGGACGTCGCGGCCGACTACCTGGTGGGCGCGTACGCAGACATCGCCGACCGTGTGGTCAGCAAGGGCAGCTACCCGGCCTGCGGTCCGTACCGCGTCCCTGCCGGGCGGGTCGTGGGACGGGGCATCCTCTCGCACACCCCACCGTCGACCGCGTTCCGGGGTTTCGGGAACCCGCAGGTCAACTGGGCCGTCGAGTCGAACATCGACGAGGGTGCCCGCGCCCTGGGAATCGACCGGCTGGAGATCCGGCTCCGCAATCTCGCACGCCGGGGCGAGGCGTTCATCCCCTTCGACACCCCCGCCGACGGCGACTGGGAGCAGACGGTGCGCACGGCCGCCGCCAGGATCGGGTGGGGGACGCCGCTTCCCCCGGGCCGGGGCCGCGGCATCGCCATCGGCATCAAGTCGGGGCCCACGACCGGCCTCTCCTATGCGACCGTGCGGCTCCTGGCCGACGGCAGCGTCATCGTCTACGCGGGCACGTCCGACATGGGCCAGGGGGCCCGCACCGTGTTCGCGCAGATCGCGGCCCAGGAGCTCGGCGCTCCCCTGGAGGCGGTCACCGTGGTCATGGGCGACACGGCCGTCGTGCCGTACGACGCCCAGACGTCGGCCAGCCGCTCGTCGGTCCTGATGGGCACCGCGATCCAGCGCGCCTGTGGCCAGGTGCGCGACCAGCTGCGCGGCATGGCTGCCCGGCTCCACGGGATCGACGAGGCCGGGATCGTCGTGGAACGGGGGACCGTGCGGCTGCCCGACCGCGAGCTCCCGGTCCTGGACGTGCTCCGGCGGGGGCTGGGACGGCTCGGCGGGGAGCTGATCGGCAACGGCGAGATGCGCAAGGAGGAGGAGCCCGGACACCCGCTGGGCGGGAGCGCGGCCTTCTGGGAGTTCAACTGCACCGCCATCGAGGCCGAGGTCGACGAGGGGACGGGCGACATCACGCTGGTGCGCCACGTGACCGTCTCGGACGTCGGCCGGGCCCTCAACCCCCTCCAGGTCCGGATGCAGGACGAGGGTGCGGCCATCCAGGGGCTGGGCCACACGCTGATGGAGCACTACATCTTCGACGACCACGGGCGGATCCGGAACCTCGGCGCGATCGACTACCGGATCCCCACCAGCATGGATCTGCCGCTCGAGCTGCACAGCGAGATCGTGGAGAACGGCGACGGCCCGGGGCCGTACGGCGCCAAGGGGATGAGCGAGGGCGCGCTGCTCTGCGTGGCCCCGGCTGTGGCGGCGGCCGTCCGTGATGCCACGGGCGCCGTCATCCGCGAGCTGCCGCTCACGCCGGAGCGCGTCTGGCGCGCTCTCCACGGCGAGCCCGATCGCCCGTGACCGCGCCGGACCCCGGCGTTCCCCCGCCGGCCACTCTCGTCCCGACGGGCACGCCGTCGCCCGCCGGGCACGGGATCCCGGCGACCCAGCACCTGGGGCTCGACCTCGGCGCCACCAACCTCAAGTGGGCCGTGGTCGCGCGCACGCGGGGGCGATGGCGGCAGGTGGACCGCGGGCAGGAGCCCACCCGGGGATCGCGCGGCCCCGACGCGGTCGTGGGCCACCTGGAGGAGGTGGCGGCCAGGAGCGCGTCCCGGTACCGCGGGCTGGCCTCCATCGGGATCGGCGTGCCTGGCCTGTACGACCCGCGCACGGGCAGGACCCGCTTCCTGCCCAACATGCCGGGCGACTGGGCGGGGCGTCCCGTGGCAGAGCCGGTCAGCGCGGCGGCGGGGCTCCCGACCGCCCTCGTCAACGACGCCCGGGCCTTCGGCCTGGCGGAGCTCCGGCTGGGCGCGGCGCGCGGAGCTCGCTCGATGATCGGCCTGACGCTCGGCACCGGCGTCGGCGGCGCGATCGCGCTGGACGGGCGGATCTATCTCGGCGCGGACGGCACGGGCGGCGAGCTCGGGCACCAGACCCTCGAGCCGGACGGACTGCCCTGCACGTGCGGCAACCGCGGATGCCTGGAGGCCTACGCGCGCGCGGACCGGATCGCGAGCCTGTGCGGGACCGCAAGCGTGGAGGAGGCCGTGGCGAAGGCGTCCGCGGGCGACCGGCGGGCACGCGACGGGCTGGCCGAGGTGGGGCGCTTCCTCGGGATCGGGGTCGCCAACATGATCGTCGCGCTCACGCCCCAGCGCGTCGTGATCGGTGGCGGGGTCTCGGGAGCGGGCGAGCTGATCCTGGAGCCGATCCGCCGCGAGCTCGCGGACCGCGTCCGGGTGACGAGCCTGGAGGGCGTGCAGGTCGTGGTCGCCGAGCTCGGAACATGGGCGGGCGCGATCGGGGCGGCGATCTACGGCGCCGAGCACGCCCTGCCCCGGCGGCGGATGCCGCGCCGGTCATTCCGGGAGAGCCCGCGGCGGTGACCGAGCGGAGGGCGCCGAAGTACCGGCACATCGAGGATGCGCTGCGGGATCGCATCGACGCGCTCCGGCCCGGCGACGCGCTGCCATCGGACACGCAGCTGTGCGAGATGTTCGGCGTGAGCCGGATGACGGCGCGGGCCGCGGTGCAGCGTCTCGCCGACGAAGGCCTGGTGCGGCGGGAGCCGGGACGCGGGACGTTCGTGGCCGAGCCCCCGAGTCACCGCCGCGCGAACCGGCTCATGACCTTCTCCCGGGAGATGCGCCGCCTGGGCCGGCAGCCCAGCTCGCGGACGCTCGCCCGCGCGATCCGGATGTCGACGCCGGAGGAGGCCGCGTGGCTGGGGCTCGAGCCGGGAGAGACCGTCGTGGCACTGCGCCGCCTCCGCCTGGCGGACGGCCGACCCGTGGCCATCGAGGACGTGCTGCTCGACGGCCGGTGCGCGGCCGCCGTGCTGAACGCCGACCTGGAGACGGGCTCCCTGCACGAGGCGCTCGGGCGTGCGGGCTATGTCCTCCGCCAGGGGATGGCCACGATCACGGCCGCGGTGGCCGATGCGAGGGACGCCGCGCTGCTCGAGGTGGCGCCGTCATCCCCGCTGCTGGTCGAGCGGCGGGTGATCATCGACGCCCGCGGCCGCCGGGTCGAGGCGACGGAGTCCCGCTACTGCGCCGACCGCTACGCGCTGGACGTCCGCTTCGACGTGGACGAGGGACCCGAGCGCCGATGACCGGCGCCCCGGTCGGGGCCGGGACGGGATCCCGGTGGCCAGGATCGGTCAGTATCGTTCGCCGTTCGCCGGCGCCCGTCCGGGCTCGCTGACCCCCCAGCCGGCATCGACCTCCACCACCTGCCCGGTCACCATCCGCGCCTCGCGGCTCAGCAGGAAGGCCGCCGTGCCGACCGTGTCGGCGGGATCGATCGGCCCGCCCGCGAGGGGCTGCTTCTCACGCAGGTAGGCCAGGATCGCCGGGTCGCCCTGCGCGCGCCGCGACATCGGCGTGGCCACCAGGGCCGGGGCGATGACGTTCACGCGGATCCCGTCGGGCGCGTAGTAGGAGGCGAGCGCACGGCTGAAGGCGATGATCGCGCCCTTGCTCGCCGCGTACGCGTGGGTCGCGAAGTGCCCGGGCGACGGGTGGAACGCCAGGGTGCTCGACATGGTCACGATCGCGCCCCGCAGGCCATCGTCGCCCGGTTCCTGGCGAAGCATCTGCCGGACGACAGACCGGCAGACGAGGAATGTGCTGGTGGCGTTGCCGTTCATCACGGCCTGCCAGCCCTCCAGCGTCATCTCGTGGAGCGGCCCGTCGCCGTAGCGGCGCCCGCTGATCCCGGCGACGGTGTACGCGCCGTCCACCCGCCCGTAGGCCGAGACGCACGCCTCGACCACCGTGTCGGCATCCGCCTCGCGGCTCAGGTCGGCCGCCAGCCAGTGGCACCGCCCGCCCTCGGCTTCGATTGCCCCAGCGAGTTCCCGGGCGTGCTCCGCGGTGCGCGAGGCCACGAGGACGCGCGCTCCCTCGGCGGCGAACCCGTGCGCCGCCGCCGCGGCCATGCCCGTCGCGCCGGCCACCAGCACGGCCCGGTCCTGCAGCCGTCCGCCGGTCATGCGCGCACCCCGGCAGCGATCATGCGGCGCCCCCGGCCCGAGTCACGCGGCGCCCTGTCCCGTCGCCATCCGCGCCCGATCGTCGGGGCGCCTCGCCGCCCCGCGCACCGCGGCCAGGATCGCGGCGCGGTCCGCCGGGGAGCCGCCGCTGAGCGCCCCTCCCACGCCGACCGCCACGGCACCGGCCTCCAGGAACGCCGCGGCGTTGGCCGCCCCGATGCCGCCGGTCGGGAGGACCTCGATCTCCGGGAGCGGCCCGCGCAGCTCGCGGACGAACAAGGGACCCACGGCCGACGCGGGGAACAGCTTGACGAACGTGGCCCCTGTCTCCCACGCCGCGCGGATCTCCGTGGGCGTGAACGCGCCCGGGACGAAGGGCAGGCCCGCCTCCAGGGCGGCCGCGAGGATCTCGCGATCGAAGAGCGGCGAGACTCCGAACTCCGCGCCGCCCCTGACCGCGCCGTCGAGCTGGGCCCGGGTGAGGATCGTCCCCGCGCCGCAGGCGAACGGGCCATCGGCGCGGCCCGCCAGCCGCCCCCGGATCACGGCCAGGTCGGCCTCGGCGGAGGGCGCGTCGAAGGTCACCTCGAAGACGCGGACACCGGCGTCGGCGAGCTCCTCCACGAGGTCGACCAGGCGTTCCCGGGGCTCGATCCGCCGGAGGACCGCCACCAGTCGCTCGCGGCGGATGAGCGTCGCGGGGCCGCCAGAACGGAGCGCGCGCGCCTCTGCCGGCGTCATGGGACCGTGCCCGTGGCGGATGCGTCCGGAGCACCCTCCGACGCTCCTCGCCCTTCGTCGGGCAGATCCAGGATGGCGCCGTCCCGCCGGAGTCGCTCCCGGAGGTCCCGGGCGTCGAGCGCACGCGGCGGGATGCCCCGCGCCGCCGCGAGCGCCGCGGCCGTCCCGGCGGCCTGGCCCATGGCCATGCACGTCGCCATGGAGCGCGCCGAGGCATGGGCATCGTGCGTTGCCGAGAAGCAGCGACCGGCCACCAGCAGACCCTCGACCGTCTCCGGGACCAGGCTGCGGAATGGGATGCCGTAGACCCCGGACTCACCCACGTAGCGCCACTCCGTGCCCGACCCCGCGCCATGATCCTCGATCGGCGCGCCGCACAGGGCGATCTCGTCGGGAAATCGCCGCCCGCCCAGGACATCGTCGCGGGTGAGCCGGTAGTCGCCGTGCACGCGCCGGCTCTCGCGGATCCCGATCGACGGGCTGGTGCCGACGAGAACGGCCTCCTCGAAGCCGGGGACGCGGTCCCGCAGGAAGCGCAGGTACTCGCCGACCTGCCGGCGGCCCTCCACCTCCGCGGCTGTGAGCTGGACGGGATCGGTCGCATCGACGTTCGGGACCCGGGTCATGTGGATGGTCACGATCCCCCGATCCGGCGTGCGGTGCCACGACCCGTCCAGACGCGGGAGCCGGTACGCCCCCGACGCGGCGGCCTCGCGCATCATCGCCCACAGGTCGCGCTTCGGGACCGCGGACGCCCGCTCGACGTCCACGTTGGCCAGCCGGAACAGGGTGGAGAGCGACTGCGCGGTGCCGCTCGAACGCGCGTCGTCGTACGGCACCCCGGCCATGGCGCAGACGTCCGCGTCGCCGGACGCATCCACGATCACGCCGGCGCGGACTGTCCGTTCGCCCCCCTTGTTCCAGAGGCGGACCGCGCGCACGCGGCCGTCCTCGACCACGATCCCGGTCGCCCAGGTGTGCAGCAGGAGGTCGACCCCCGCCTCCGCCGCGAGGCCCTCCCAGGTGACCTTCAGCGCCTCGGGGTCGTAGGTCACCCCGGTGCCGGCGCCGTACGTGTTGGGGCGCTCGAACGCGCGCCCCTCCCCGGTGAGGCGGCTCGCGACCTCCCAGCCGAGGCCGCCGACCACGCGCCTGGGGTGCACGCCCGGCGTGTAGAACGCATAGAACGTGTCGAGGACCGCGGTCGACGTCCCTCCCATGAAGGCCAGCCGGTCGACCAGCAGGGTGCGCGCGCCGAGCCTCGCCGCCGAGATGGCGGCGGTCGACCCGGCGGACCCGGCCCCGACCACCAGGACGTCGCAGGCGTCGGCCGTCACGAGGGGAGCCCCGGACCGGCGATCGCGAACACGCGCGCCGGGTTGGCGACCAGGATCCGCTCGACGGCGTCGTCCCCGATGCGGGTCCGCAGCCGCGGCACAAAGGTCCCAAGCAGGTAGCGCAGCCCCGGGCCCCCGTCGTAGGCACGGAAGTAGTCGCGCCGCCCCAGGTCGAGCCCCAGCACCAGGCGGTCCAGGTGGCCGGCCTCGACCACCTGCTGGATCAGGTGCAGCAGGTCGGAGTCCGGACGGTACTTGATGCGACCGAGGGTGTCGTATTCGAGCGTCACGCCCCGGGAGGCGATCTCCGCGTGGAGCTCCGGGTCCGGGTTCCGGTCGAGATGCGCGAGCACGATGCGGCCGGGCGTGAGCCCCGCCGCCTCGAGGAGATCGACGATCTCGTGCCCGCAGGTGCCGACCTCCGTGTGGACCAGCACCGCCGCGCCGGTCCGCAGGCTCCCGATGGCCGCTGCCTCGAGCCGTCGCCGCTCCCCCCGGGTGACGCGCTGGTACGACGCGCCGGCCTTGATGACCCCCGCGCGTGCCGGGTCCGGCGGCGCGGCGGGGTCGAGCCAGTCCGCCGGGTGCATGCCACGCTCGACGTCGGCCACGATCCGGTCCACCAGGAGGTCCACGCTCGCGTCGTGGACCCAGTGCCCGGCCGGGTAGTGGGCGTCGCGGTGGTAGCCAGTGGCCGCGATGACGGGCGATCCCGTGGCGAGGGAGAGCGCGCGCATCAGATCCGGCCGCCGGCCGCAGCCGATTGGCGTCATCTCGACGATGGACCGCAGCCCCGTCGCCTGGGCGTCCCGCACCTCCTCGATCGCCCGATCGAGATCGTCGAACTCCTGGCCGGCCAGGGCGGGTGTCCTGAGGAACAGGTGATCGTGCGCATCGGTGATCCCGAGCGAGCTGGCCGGGAGGGGGCCGGTCACGGTGAGAACGTACGGTTCGGCGCCCGGCCTGCTCGCGAAATCGACCGCCTCGCGCGGCGCGCCTCCGGACGCGCCGGATGGCTCATGCGATGCCCGCGCCACCACCGTCCCGTCCGACCTCCATCGCGACTGCGTCGATCCGGGGCAAGGCTAGTGCATCCGGGCGGGTGCGTGTGTGCCGCCTCCGGGACCGCCTCAGGATCGGTCGGACGCGCCGTGGAGCGTGCGCGGCAGGCACCCGCGGCAGCGGCGGGCGTGCCACAGTGTGCGTGGCAGTCAGCGATGGAGGCATGCGAACCGAATGGGAGGCCGGGAGATCGTCCGGGGACGGCTGGTGCTGGAGGGTCGCGTCGTCGCGGGCCGGGTGATCGTCGAGGACGGACGGATCGCGGGCATCGAGCCCGACGCAGGCGAGCAGCAGGGACCCTGGATCCTGCCCGGCTTCGTGGACATGCACGTCCACGGCTGGGGCGGGTACGACGCGATGGGCCCGGAGGGCTCGCTGGACGGCATGGCGCGCGCGCTCCTCGGCCGTGGTGTCACCTCCTTCCTGCCCACCGCCGTCACGGCGCCGCTCGCAGAGCTGCGCGCGTTCGCCGACCGGGTGCGCGCCTGGATGCCGGCCGCGCCGGCCGACGGCGCGGAGCCGCTCGGCTTCAACCTCGAGGGGCCGTTCATCTCGCCCGATCGCGTGGGCGCCCAGAACCCCGCCTTCGTGCGCGCTCCGGCGGACGTCTCCCGGGGCGATCTGGCGCCGCTGCTCGACGGGTTGCGAGCGACCACCATCGCCCCCGAGGCTCCCGGCGCGCTGGAGCTGATCGGCTGGCTCCGCGGCCACGGCGTGGAGATCTCGCTGGGTCACTCGGTGGCGACCGCGGACGAGGCGCACGCCGGCTACGACGCCGGGGCCCGTACCACGACGCACCTGTTCAACGCGATGTCGGGCATCCACCAGCACACGCCGGGGCTCGCGGCGGTCGCCCTCGCCAGGGACGACGTGTACACCGAGTGGATCGCCGACGGCCACCACGTGGCCCGCGTCGTGTGGCCGCTGATCATGCGCACGAAGCCCGCGAACCGCCTCGTGCTGGTGAGCGACGCCATCCACCTCGCCGGCACGTCCGGGCGGGAGGGGACGCTGGGCGGGCTCCCGGTCGAGATCCACGGAGACCGCTGCACGCTGGTCTCCAACGGCGCGCTGGCCGGGTCGGTGATCGCCCTCGACACGGCCGTCCGCAATCTCGCGCTGGCCGGCTTCCCGGTCCCGCTGGTGGCGGCGGCCGCCTCGGCGAACCCGGCCGAACTGCTCGGGCTGTCCGATCGCGGCCGACTGGCGCCCGGCCTCCGGGCCGACCTGGTCGAGCTCGACGACGGGTTCCGGGTGCGCCGCGTGATGCGCCGGGGGGAGTGGCACCAGGGCCCGTCCGCGGTGGACGCCGAGGGCTGATGCCCGCCCAGGGGCTGACTCCCGCTGCATCTACCGAGGGCTGACGTCCGGGGCCAGCCGATCGCGCCGGCTCTCCCGGCCTCCGGACGCCGGGCGGTCAGCGCAGCCGGATCGCCACGACCGAGGCGAGCCGCACGTCGGACTCCCCGCCGACCAGGTAGCCGACGCCGTCCACCACGGCGGCCGCCGCGTCGGCGATGGGCATGGGCAGCGTGCCGGCCCTGGCGACCGCGCCGGTCCGGGGATCAACCCGCCAGGTGGCGTCCTGGACGCGGCCCGAGGCACGTCCCCCGGCCACGAAGAGCCAGCCTCCCAGGACCAACGCCGCCGCGTCCGAGAGGCCGTGCGGCAGCCGACCGACCACGCGGGCCGTGCCGGTCGCCGGGTCGATCACCTGGATCGCCGACTCGGTCCCCGTGCGGCCCGTCCCGCCGACCACCACGATCTCCTGCCCCATCGCCGCGACGGCCGGGTAGCGCACCGGGACCGGGAGCCTGGCCACCACGGTGAAGTGGATGCCGTCCGCGGTGGCCAGCACGCGCGGATCTGGGGCGGACGGCGTGCCACCGCCCACCACCACGACCCGGCCGCCGACCACCACCGCCCCCAGGTCGGCCCGGGGTGCCGGCAGGTGCCCCGCGAGCACGGTGCGGCCGACCGGCCCGATCCGCTGGACGGTGGTGCCGGCGACGACGCTGCCGCCACCGATGACCATCGGGACGCCACCCAGCAGCGCGCCCCCGGCGTCGTGCACCGGCTCGGCGAGATGCCCGGCGGCGGCGACCGCCCCGGTCCCGGGCCGCACAAGCAGGATGGTCGAGGTCGTGCCCGCGTCGGTCAGCCCGCCGCACACGATCAGCCCGCCCGGCCACCGGAAGGCGACGGCCCGGCTCGTCGCCACCGGCAACCGGACGGCAGCCAGCGAGGCCACGACGGTGGGGGGCACGGACGAGGCCGCGACCCCAGCCGACGGGCCGGCTCCCGACGGCACGGACGAGGCCGCCAGGGACGACCCTGCGCCCGATGCAGGCGATGCCGGTGCCGACCCCGCCGACTGCGACGACGCGGCACCGGTCGCGCCCGGTCCGCACGCCGCGAGCGCGACCGCGGCGCCGAGGACGAGCGCGACCAGCGGCGACCAGGAGAGCCCGGAGAGGATCGCCGGGCGTCGCGTGGCCGGGCGGCTCGTGCTGCCGTAGCGCGGAGGTGTCATGGTCGCGGCACGCTACCACGGCCGGCGCCGTTGCCCACGCGGGGCATGGTCGCGGGAGCCCGGCACGGGGCTTCCGCCGCGGGGTAGCCTCAGCGGCGACGGGATGGACGCAGCCGGAGGAGCGTGGTGGAGCTTCGAGTCGTCCGCATCGAGAAGCCCGAGGACCTGAACTTCATCCTGGGGCAGTCCCACTTCATCAAGACCGTCGAGGACCTGCACGAGACGCTCGCCCAGGCCGGACCGCACGTGCGCTTCGGGCTCGCCTTCTGCGAGTCGTCCGGCCCGCGTCTCGTCCGGCGCTCCGGCAACGACGACGCGCTGGTCCGGCTGGCGGTGGAGAACGCACTAGCGATCGGCGCGGGGCACAGCTTCATCGTCTTCCTGGACGGCGCGTTCCCCGTCAGCGTCCTGAACGCCGTGAAGGCCGTGCCCGAGGTCTGCCGCATCTTCTGCGCGACGGCGAACCCGGTCGAGGGCGTGCTCGGCGAGAC
>JAJYGO010000099.1:17883-32154 GCA_021785115.1 Chloroflexota bacterium
AGACGGACCTGGGTCGTGCGATCCTCGGCGTGGTCGACGGTGGGTCGCCCCTCGGGGTCGAGACCGAGGCCGACGTCGCCGACCGGAAGGCGCTCCTCCGGCGCTTCGGCTACAAGCTCTGAGACCGGGGCGAGACGAGGCCGGTCCTGTCCGCGTCGGCGGCCGCCGGCACCCCCGGCACCGGGCCGGCGTCCTCGGGACCGGCGACCTCGACGCGGACGTCGCGCGGCTCCGGGAGCGGGGCGTGGTGTCCGAGGGCGAGATCCGCGGGGAACCGCGGCTCCCCGTGCGTCAGGGGAGCGTCACGAACTGACCGAGGAACGCGCGAGCCGACGGGGTGTCGAGCCGGTAGTCGACGTTGGTGGCCCGACACATGGAGTCCCCCGTGATCGTCGTCGCCGCCACGATGTCCGTCTCGCTCGCCCCGGCACCCAGGAAGTTCGGGCCGCCCGAGTCGCCGTAGCAGGTGCCGCCGTTCCCGGTGGCCGGGTTCATCGAGTTGCGCAGCCAGGACGGGGTGACCGCGCTGAGCGTGCCGGTGGCCACGTAGCGCACGTCGGCGTACTGGAAGCCGGGGCCCTGGTCGATGCTGACCGACTGGGCGCCGTATCCGACCGCGGTGATGGGCGCCCCGACGGCGAGCGCGCCGAGCGAGCCGGCCTGCGGCAGGCGGGCGGGCGAGATGCCCTTGACCCGCTTGTCGAAGACGACGACCGCCATGTCCTGGGGATCGCTCTGCGCCGGGTTGTAGGCCGGGTCCGCGATCCAGGTGCCCCAGTAGACCTTGCTCCTGCCCGCCACGTACGTGCTGTCGAAGGTGACCGCGACACGGCTCAGACCCTGGTCGCAGTGCGCCGCCGTCAGGAAGACGGTCGGGGAGATGAGCGTGCCGGAGCAGACGGCCCACGTGCCGTCGGAATAGGCGGTCGGCGCCAGGAGCGCGCCGACCTCGGGGTGCCCGCTGCCGTCGGGGACGCCGTAGGTGATGGCCGCGGCCGATGCCGGCACGAGCAGCGCCGCGAGCAGCCCGACGATGATGAACGGCAACCTGCGCATCCCGTTCCCCTCGCTACCGCCCTCCGGTGATCCGGAAGAGCTTACGCTGTGCGGATCGTCCAACGGGCGAGGGCCCGGGGTCCCCGGCGCGCTCGACCCGTGCGATCCTGGAGCGCATGGCTGATCCCCGCGCGACCGACGAGACCCGCATCGACCGCTGGCTGTGCGCAGTGCGGCTCGTGAAGACGCGCCCCGATGCCACGCAGCTGTGCGAGGGCGGCCACGTCCGTGTGAACGGGCATGACGCGAAGGCTTCCACGAAGGTGCGGGCCGGCGACCGGGTCGACGCGCTGATCGCCGGGCGCGAGCGCATCGTCGAGATCGTGCGGCCGATCGAGTCCCGTGTCGGCGCTCCCGTCGCCGTGACGTGCTACGTGGACCACAGCCCGCCGCCGGTGGTGAGGGAAGTCCGGCCGGGGATCATGGCGGTGCGGGGCGAGGGCCGGCCGAGCAAGCGTCTTCGCCGGGAGCTCGAGCGCCTGCGCCGGGCTGCCGACCACTGAGCCAGGAGCCGCTGCCATGCCAACCGGCCTGAGTGCTTTCCTCCGTCATCGTTGGCACATGAGCATGTGACGGCAGAAGAACAATCTTGACAATGGCATTGTCATGGTTGATCATGTCGCCGCGCGATGCGCGGGTGAGCGGCAGTGCCGCCTCCCCGGAGACCGGATCCATCCCCGGGGCCGCATCGCAGGATGCGTGGCACGAGCGCCACAGGAGGAATGACCATGATGATCACACGCAGGCCGGGACCCTTCGGGGAACTGCTGTCGCTTCGCCAGGCGATGGACCGCCTCTTCGAAGACTCCTTCGTGCGGCCCGGCGCCTGGGGCGCCGAGGGCAACGGGGGCGTCCTTCCGCTCGACATCTACCGCACCAGCGATGCGCTGGTGGTGAAGGCCGCGCTCCCCGGCGTCAAGCCGGAGGAGGTGCAGGTGACCGTCGAGGGTGACACCCTCACGATCTCCGGCGAGTTCAAGGACGAGCACGAGGAGAGCGAGCGCGGCTACCTGTTCCGCGAGCTCCGGCGGGGCAGCTTCAGCCGAACGGTGACCCTGCCCGGGGACGTCAGCCCCGACCAGGCCTCGGCGCACTACGAGCACGGCGTGCTGACCCTGACGCTCCCGAAGCGCGAGGAGGCGCGCCCTCGCCAGATCCGGATCACGGCAACCAGCGATGTCGAGCCCAGCACCGGCGGCGCCGAGGGGCAGCCGTCGAGCGGCCGCTGATCGAGGCATCGGGGACGTGCGCGACCGGGTGAGGGATCCGGGCCAGCCGGTCTACGTGATCAGCGTTGCCGCGAGCATCGTCCGGGTCCACCCGCGAACCCTCCGCATCTACGAGGATGAGGGGCTGCTCTGCCCGGCGCGCACGCCCACCAACATCCGCCTCTACTCGGAACGTGACCTGCGCCGGGTCCTCTGGATCCGGCACCTCACCCAGAACCTGGGGGTCAACCTGGCCGGAGTCCGTGTGCTCTTCGAACTCGAAGAGAAGCTCGGAACCCCGATCCTCGAGGCCCTCTACAGCGAACCTACGGAAGACGAGGACGACGACACGTCGACGGCCCATGCCGCGCACCGGGCGTCCCGCAGCCAGGAGATGGAAACGTCATGACAGATCGACCGTCGAGCCCGGACGAGGCGCGGCCGACGAGCGACACGCCCGGCGCAGGTCCCCGTGACCTGCCGCTGCTCGCCCTGCGCGAGACGGTGATCTTTCCCGAGATGATCGTCCCGCTCCAGGTGGGCCGCGAGAAGTCGGTCAAGGCGCTCAACCAGGCCGTCGCCGACAGCAGTCCCATCGCGCTGGTCACCCAGCGACAGGCCGAACGCGAGGAGATCGACGACCCGTCGGAGCTGTACGCCGTGGGCACCCTGGCCAAGGTTGCCCAGGTGGTGCAGCTCCAGGACGGCA
This sequence comes from Chloroflexota bacterium, assembly GCA_021785115.1. The sequence continues at coordinate 20,857 of JAJYGO010000099.1, forward strand.
CGGTCCGCGCGATCGTGCAGGGGCAGCAGCGGCTGCGCGTCCTCGGCTTCCGGCAGACCGAGCCGTACATCGTCGCCACGATCGAGCTCATGGAGGACCAGAAGTCCGCCGGACTCGAGATCCAGGCGCTGATGCGGAACGTGCAGTCGCAGCTCGAGCAGTACGTGCAGTCGGGTGCCCCGGTCCCGCCCGAGGCGGCCCTCGCGGCCCGCAACATCACCGAGCCGGGGCTGCTGGCGGACATGGTCGCCTACAGCCCGGACATGAGCACGGAGCAGCGCCAGGAGCTCCTCGAGACGACGGACGTCGTCGAGCGCCTGAAGCTGGTCTCCGCGTTCCTGGCGCGCCAGATCGAGATCCTCGAGCTGAAGGGCAAGATCCAGTCCGAGGTCAAGTCCGAGATGGACAAGACCCAGCGCGAGTACATCCTGCGGGAGCAGCTGAAGGCGATCCAGCGGGAGCTCGGCGAGGAGGATCCGCAGCAGGCGGAGATCAACGAGCTGCGCGAGAAGATCGAAGCGGCGGGCATGCCGGACGACGTGAAGGCCCGCGCGATCAAGGAAGTCGACCGGATGAGCCGCATCCCGTCCGCCTCTCCCGAGGTGGGCGTGATCCGCACCTACGTCGACTGGCTCATCGGGCTCCCGTGGAACGTCTCCACGGAGGACAACCTGGACATCAAGCAGGCCGCCAGGATCCTGGACGAGGACCACTACGGCCTGGAGAAGATCAAGGAACGAATCCTCGAGTACCTCGCGGTGCGCACGCTGGCGAGCACCATCCGCAGCCCGATCCTCGCCTTCGTCGGACCGCCCGGCGTGGGCAAGACCTCGCTCGGCAAGAGCATCGCCCGCGCCATGGGTCGCAAGTTCGTGCGGATGAGCCTGGGCGGCATCCACGACGAGGCCGAGATCCGTGGCCACCGGCGCACGTACATCGGCGCGCTGCCCGGCCGCATCGTCCAGAGCATCAAGCAGGCCGGCTCGAACAACCCGGTCTTCATGCTCGACGAGGTCGACAAGATCGGGATGGACTTCCGCGGCGACCCGAGCTCGGCGCTGCTCGAAGTCCTGGATCCGGAGCAGAACAACACCTTCCAGGACAACTACCTGGAGGTGCCGTTCGACCTCTCGAGGGTGCTCTTCATCACGACAGGCAACCTGCTCGACCCGATCCCGGCACCCCTGCGCGATCGCATGGAGGTGATCCAGCTCCCGGGTTACACGCAGCAGGAGAAGATCGAGATCGGCCGTCGCTTCCTCATCCCCAAGCAGATGACGAACCACGGCCTGACGCCCAAGCACATCGAGATCACCGACGAGGCCATGACCCAGCTCGTGCAGGCCTACACCCACGAGGCCGGCGTCCGCAACCTCGAGCGCGAGATCGCCAACATCATGCGCAAGGTGGCCAAGACGGTCGCCGAGGGCCGCAAGCGCAGGACCGTCGTGGATCCCAGGAAGCTCGACGAGTTCCTCGGCGCGCCGCGCTACGAGTACGGCGAGCTCGAGCCGGAGGACCAGGTGGGCGCCGCGACCGGCCTGGTGGTGACCGAGACCGGCGGCGACATCGTGGCCGTGGAGGTCACCCGCATGGAGGGCCGCGAGGACTTCATCCTCACCGGCCAGTTGGGCGAGGTGATGCGCGAATCGGCCCGCGCCGGCCTCTCCTGGACGCGGGCCCACGCCCGCGAGCTGGGGATCCCGCGCGAGGTCTTCGAGAAGAACACCCTGCACATCCACGTGCCCGCCGGCGCGATCCCGAAGGACGGACCGTCCGCCGGGATCACCATGGCCACCGCCATCGTGAGCGCCCTCACCGGGATCCCGGTGCGCAAGGACGTGGCGATGACGGGCGAGATCACGCTCCGAGGCCGGGTCCTGCCGATCGGCGGGCTGAAGAGCAAGATCCTCGCCGCACACCTGGCGGGAGCGAGCACCGTGATCCTGCCGCGGCGGAACGAGAAGGACCTCCGGGACATCCCCGAGGAGATCCGCAAGCAGATCCGGCTCGTGCTGGTCGACACCATGGACCAGGTGCTCGACGCGGCGTTGCGCGGACACCCCACGGCGCTCCCGGACCAGCCGGCCGCCAGGCAGCCCGAGCAGCCGGCCCCGGAGCCGGCGGTGTCCGAGGCGGCCTCCGGCAGGAGTGGCTACCCGGCCCCCGCGGTGATCGGCGGGATCGAGCACTGAGCCAGCGGCGCCCCGCGCCCGCGTGACGCGGGGCGCCGCCCGGCGATGAGAACCGGGCATCGAGATGGAGTACAAGGACTACTACGCGATCCTGGGGGTGCCGCGGACGGCCAGCCAGGCGGACGTCAAGAAGGCGTTCCGCCGGCTCGCCCGCCAGCACCACCCGGACGTGAACAAGGGGGACGCCGAGGCCGAGCGCCGGTTCAAGGAGATCAACGAGGCGCACGCGGTGCTGGGCGATCCCCAGAAGCGGCGCGCCTACGACACGCTCGGCGCGAACTGGGCCGCGTACCAGCAGGCCGGTGCCCAGGGCGCCGCGGAGAACCCCTTTGCGGACTTCGTGCGGCGCTCGTACGCCGGACAGCCCGGCGGCGGGCCGGGCGGGATCCGCTTCGAATACCGCGGCAACGCCGAGGACCTCTCGGGCTTCAGCGACTTCTTCCGCACGTTCTTCGCCGGCGGTATGCCCGGAGCGCCGGGACGTGCCGGCGCCTCCTCGGCGACCGGCGAGGAGATCGACTACGGGGACCTCCTGCAGGGACTCGGTTTCGAGCCACCGATGGGGCACGGACCGTCCCGGCGCGGCCGCGGCGCATCCGTGCGGACGGCCCCGGCTCGCGACGTCGAGGCGACGACCGAGGTGACCCTCGAGGAGGTCTTCGGGGGGACCACCCGGCTCCTCCAGGTGGGCGGCCACCGATACCAGGTCACCATCCCTGCCGGGGTCGTGGACGGCCAGCGCATCCGCCTCAGCGGCAAGGCCGGGGGCGGCCCGGATGCGGGCGACGTCTACGTGCGCGTCCACGTGCTGCCCCACCCGACCTTCGAGCGCAACGGCGCAGACCTGACCCGCGAACTTCCCATCACGCTGCGGGAGGCACTGCTGGGAGGCGAGGTCCCGGTGCAGACGCCGAGCGGATCGCGCCTCCTGCTCCGCATCCCGGGGGAGACCCAGACCGGCCGCACCTTCAGGCTGGCCGGCCAGGGCCTGCCGCGCTTCCGCGGTGAGGGCCGAGGCGACCTCTACGCGCGCGTCCGGGTGGTGCTGCCCACCCACCTGGACGACCACGCCCGGGAGCTGGCCGGACGCTTCCTGGACGCGGCGGCCCAGGCGGACCCGCGTCGCCCGGCGACATCCGCATGAGACCGATCACCTCGAGCCGGTCGATCCAGATCGGCCACGTTCGGACCGACTGCCGGCACCGGACACGCGGACCGATCACCGGCCCCCGCACCGGGCCCTGACCCCGCACCAGTGAGAAGGACCACCAGCGCAGCATGAAGCTCGACCGATACACGGAGAAGGCCCAGCAGGCCATCGTGGATGCGCAGCGCCTGGCGACCGAGCAGCAGAGCCCGGTCCTCGACGCCGAGCACCTGCTCGCGGCCCTGCTGGAGGATGAGGCCGGGATCCCGGCCGCCACGCTCGCACGCCTGGGGGCGGATCCCGCGGCCGTGCGGGCGGAGCTCGCCGGCGTGCTGGCCCGTCGTGCCCGCATCCAGGGCGGCTCGCTCTCGCTGGATCCCCGGGCCCGCCAGGTGCTGGAGCGCGCCGAGGACGAGGCGAAGCGGCTGCGGGACGAGTACGTCTCCACCGAGCACCTCCTCCTGGGCACCTCCGAGGCCGGGGGCGACGCGCAGCGCATCCTGGCCAGCAACGGGGCGACGCACGAGCGGATCCTGCAGGCGCTGGCGAGCGTCCGGGGAGCCCAGCGCGTGACCTCGCCGAACCCCGAGTCCACATACCAGGCGCTCGAGAAGTACGGGCGCGACCTGACCCGCGACGCACACGAGGGCAAGCTCGACCCGGTGGTCGGGCGGGACGAGGAGATCCGGCGCGTCATCCAGGTCCTCAGCCGTCGCACCAAGAACAACCCCGTGCTGATCGGCGAGCCTGGCGTCGGCAAGACGGCGATCGTGGAGGGGCTCGCCCAGCGCATCGTGCGAGGTGACGTCCCCGAGACACTCAAGGACAAGCGCGTGGTGGCGCTCGACATGGGCGCCCTGATCGCCGGTGCCAAGTACCGGGGCGAGTTCGAGGAACGCCTGAAGGCCGTCCTGAAGGAGATCACGGAGGCGGCCGGGCAGATCGTCCTCTTCATCGACGAGCTCCACACGGTGGTGGGCGCCGGCGCCGCCGAGGGCGCGATGGACGCCTCGAACCTGCTGAAGCCGATGCTGGCGCGCGGCGAGCTGCACGCCATCGGCGCCACGACGCTCGACGAGTACCGCAAGCACATCGAGAAGGATGCGGCGCTCGAGCGCCGGTTCCAGCCGGTGTACGTGGACGAGCCGACCGTCGAGGAGACGATCTCGATCCTGCGCGGCCTCCGGGAGCGCTACGAGGTCCACCACGGCGTCCGCATCAAGGACTCCGCGCTGGTCGCGGCCGCGGTCCTCTCGCATCGCTACATCAGCGGGCGCTTCATGCCGGACAAGGCGATCGACCTGGTCGACGAGGCCGCCAGCCGGCTCCGCATGGAGATCGATTCGATGCCCGTCGAACTCGACGAGCTGGAGCGCCGGCGGATCCAGCTGGAGATCGAGCGCGAGGCGCTGCGCAAGGAGCACGACGACGCGTCGAAGGCGCGCCTGGACGCGCTCGAGCGCGAGCTTGCGGAGATCGGCGAGCAGGCCGGCGCGCTCAAGCAGCGGTGGGAGACGGAGAAGACCGCGATCGCCGGGCTGCGCCAGACCAAGGCCGCGCTCGAATCCCTGCAACACGAGATCGAGTCCGCGGAACGGTCCGCCGACTACGGCAGGGCCGCCGAGCTGCGCTACGGGCGCCAGGTCGAGCTGCAGCGCCGGCTCTCCGAGCAGGAGGCGGCCCTCGCCGCGCTGGACGGCACCACCCGGCTCCTCAAGGAGGAGGTGGACGCCGACGACATCGCCGAGATCGTGAGCGCGTGGACCGGGATCCCGGTCACCCGGCTGATGGAAGGCGAGCAGGCCAAGCTCGTCCACATGGAGGAGCGGCTGCACGAGCGGGTGGTCGGGCAGGACGAGGCGATCGAGGCGGTCAGCGACGCGGTGCGCCGCGCCCGGGCCGGCCTGAAGGATCCCCGCCGGCCGATCGGGTCGTTCATCTTCCTGGGCCCCACCGGCGTCGGGAAGACCGAGCTGGCGCGCGCCCTCGCCCAGTTCCTCTTCGACGACGAGCAGGCCATGACGCGCCTGGACATGAGCGAGTACATGGAGAAGTACGCGGTGAGCCGGCTGATCGGCGCGCCGCCCGGCTACGTCGGGTACGAGGAGGGGGGCCAGCTGACCGAGGCGGTCCGGCGGCGCCCGTACCAGGTGGTCCTCCTCGATGAGATCGAGAAGGCGCACCCCGACGTCTTCAACGTGCTGCTCCAGGTGCTGGATGACGGCCGCCTGACCGACGGCCAGGGACGCACGGTGAACTTCAAGGACACCGTGCTGATCATGACCAGCAACGTCGGCAGCCAGTTCACCGCGGAGCTCTCGACGCACGCGGACGAGCAGGCCTACGCGTCGATGCAGCGCCAGGTCATGGAGGCGCTGCGGACGCAGTTCCGGCCGGAGTTCCTGAACCGGGTGGACGAGATCATCGTCTTCCACGCGCTCACCGACGCCGATCTCTCGGCGATCGTGGGGCTGCTGGTAGCCGACCTGCAGCGACGCCTCGCGGACGTGGACCTGAACCTCGAGCTGGCGCCGTCGGCGCGGGCGCTGATCGCCGCCGAGGGCCACGACCCGGCCTACGGGGCGCGACCGCTGAAGCGCGCGGTGCAGCGGACGATCGAGAACCCGCTCGCCAGGGCCCTGCTCGAGGGGCGCTTCACGCCCGGCTCGACGATCACGGTGGAGGCGGACCAGGCCACCGGCACGATCCTCTTCCGCTCCGGGGACAGGATCGTTGCCGCCACCGGCCGCCGGGACGCGCGCTTCGCCGAGCGGGAAGCGGGCCGCCCGCGCGACATCGTGGAGGAGACCCTCGCCTCCGCCACGCGCCCGCGGCGCGGAGGCCCCATCGTCCAGTAGGCGGGGCGTTCTCGCGTACGATCCGCGGATGCGCTTCGACGACGCCGTCGCGCGGCTGGAACCGCTCCCCGACCCGCTGCCGGAGCCGCCCGCGGATCTCAACCCGCAGCTGGTCACGCCGCCGGGTCCGGTCCCGCGCGACACGGTCCCGGGATCCCGGGAGGCGGCCGTCCTGGTGCTGCTCTACCCGGGCCCGGACGGGGAGGCCTGGACGGTCCTGACCGAGCGGCCGGCGGGGGACCTGCGCCACGCGGGCGAGGTGAGCTTCCCGGGTGGCGCGGTCGAGCCGGGCGACGGATCCATGGCGGCGACGGCCCTGCGCGAGGCCCGCGAGGAGGTGGGGATCGAGCCGGCACAGTGCGGGCTGCGGGTGCTGGGCGAGCTCGGGCCGGTGGAGGTGCGCGTCTCCGGCTTCCACCTGCACCCGGTCCTCGCGGTGGCCGCGCGGCGCCCGTTCCTGGAGGGTGACGAACGCGAGGTCTCGGCGATCCTCGAGGTGCCGGTGCGGCACTTCGCCGCCGGCGCCCCGATCGAGGACGTGGAGGAGGAACGCGGGGGCTGGCACCTTCGGTACGGCGCGTACCCGGTGGCCGGCTACCGGATCTGGGGTGCCACGGCGCGCGTGCTGGGGCAGCTGGGGGCGGTCCTGGGGCGCGACGCCGACTGAGTGCGCGGCGCTACCAGGGCTCCCCGCTCGACTCGTCGCGCGGTGCCGAAGGGTCCGTGGGTTCCGCGAGGGCACCTCTGCCCCGTTCCGATGCGGCCGGGATCGAGTCCGGGGGACCGGGCGTGGCCGGGATCGAGTCCGGGGGACCGGGCGTGGCCGTGATCGCGCCCGGCGGGGCCGCCGCGTCCGGCATCGATGCGTCGTCCGGCCCGGAGAACTCGACCACCAGCGCGCGCATCTCGGTCCCGTCGGTCCACGCGCCGTGCAGTTCGCCGGCCGGCCAGACGACCGCCTCGCCGTGGCTGACTCGCGCGCGCTCGTCGCCCACCTGGACATACCCGCCGCCGCTCACCACGACGAAGAGGGTGGTGTTCCCGTTGGTGTGCGGCGCGATCATCGCCCGGGGACCGAAGGCGAGCTCGGCGATGGTCCCGCGGCCGTCCTGGAACACGACCTGGCCGGTCACGCCCTGCGTCCCGGGCGGGCCATCGGGCCGCCGGTGGCCGGGCCCGAACCGTCGAATCTCCATTCGCGCGCCCCTCCTCGCAGCCCCGTGATCGTGCCCCGCCGGGCAGCGGACCGCAAGTGCCGAGGACCCGTGCGCCCCGGGCGCCGAACCGCCACCCACCGGCGGACCGCCCTGATCGCGGGGTCACCCGTCGGCGGACCGCCCTGGTCGCGGGCCGCCACCGTTGCAGGGTCACCCCTGCCGGCCGACCGGCGCGCGTGGCGGGGTCACCCCCTGCCCGGGGTCACCGCCCTGCGGGACCGGCGCCGCCGACCGGCGCCGCGGACGTGCCGTTACCGGGTCCGACGCCGCCGCCGGCTGGGCCGGATCGTCGCCTCGGGATGCTTGTACTTCGCCTGGCTGAAGAACCGGGTCCGCCGCAGGTACTCGTTGTACTGCACGACGAGCGGCGGGAAGTGGACGAACCGGATCCAGACGAACGTGCCAAGCCCGATCACGACCGTCAGCAGGACGAAGAGGAAGTACCAGGCGAAGACGGCCTCGACCAGCAGCATCGAGAACATGATCACGCCGGTCCAGAGGAGCCACTCCTGCATGGCCACCAGCGGCTCGTGGCGCCGGAGCTGGCGGGTCCGCACGTTGTAGAGCACGACCTGGGCCACCAGGAGCACCAGTGCAAGCACCCAGGTGGGGGTCAGCAGGTCGGGGAACTCGATCGAGTTGAACGCGCGGAAGAAGTAGTCCCAGGGCAGTAGCGTCAACGGAGCGTCTCCACTCGGTCGGCCGGGCGGGCCGTCATGGCGATGCGGCTGCCTGCGCAGGATACCGGGGAGCGGGGCGGGGCGCATCGTGGGCGCGCGCGGACCCCCGCGGACCCCCGCGGACCCCCGCGGGGATCGCCTGCCGATGGGCCGGACGGCCGGATCGGGGAGCCGCGTCGGGCGCGGATCCCTGCCGGACAGGACGCCTCGGGCCCGTTGCTATACTCTCGAAGCCCTCGGTGGACGTGCGGTCCTTCGTCCCACCCGCGTCGCCGCTCGCTCGTTCGCTGCTGGAGGAGCCCGGTGCGAGCCCTGCTGTCGGTGGCCGATCGCCAGGGGATTGCGACGCTCGCGCGCGACCTGCTGGCGCTCGGGGTGGAGGTCTTCGCGACCGACGGGACCCGCGATCACCTCGCCGCGGAAGGCATGACCGTCGCCTCGGTCGGCGAGCTGACGTCCCTGCCGTCCCTGCTGGGCGGCCAGGTCAAGACGTTCCACCCGGCGATCTACGCCGGCATCCTCGCGCGTCGTGACCGCCCGGACGAGCTGGCGGAGCTGGCCGCGCAGGGAATCGGGCAGCTCGACATCGTGGTCGTCAACGTCCGGCCCTTCGCCCCCCAGGTCGGCGCGCGCCTCGTCCCCCTCGAGGAAGCCGTCGAGATGATCGACGTCGGCGGGGTCGCGCTGCTGTCGGCGGCCGCCCGGAACTTCGCCGGCGTGGCGGCCGTGTCGAACCCCGCCTCGTACTCCGAGGTTCTCGACGAGATCCGCGCCCGGGGCTTCGTGTCGGCCGAGCTGCGGGAACGGCTGGCGGCGGACGCGTTCGCGGCGGTGGCCGCGTACAACGCCGAGGTGGCCGCGTACCTGAACCACGTGAGCGGCGTCCGGTTCCCGGAGCACCTGACGCTCGTCCTGGACAAGATGACGGACCTCGCGTACGGCGAGAACCCGCACCAGGAGGCCGCGTTCTACCGCGAGACCACCCACCGGCAGGGCTCGCTCGCCGATGCCACCCAGCTGCACGGGCCGGCGCCGTCGTTCAACGACCTGCTCTCCATGGACGCCGCCTTCCGGATCGTGTCGGACTTCGCAGCACCGGCCGTCTGCATGACCAAGGGTGTGACGCCGGTCGGGCTCGCGTCCCGTGACGACCTGTGCGATGCCTACCGCAGGGCGCTGGAGGGCGACCCGGTGGCGGCCAGCGGCTCCGTGGTCGCCTGCAACCGACCCATCGACTCCGCGACCGCCAGCGCGATCCTCGGTAACCACTACGAGGCGGTGGTGGCGCCCGGCTTCGACGAGGCGGCCCTGGCGGCCCTTGTGCGCAAGGAGGACCTGCGGATCCTGCGGGTCCCCCCGAGCCCGGTCGAGGGTCTCTGGGATTACGGGATGGCGAACCTCGACTTCCAGCGGGTGGGCGGGGGCGTGCTCGTCGAGACCATCGACCGGCTCGACCCGGACCGCCAGCAGATGCGGGTGGTGACGCAGCGGCGACCCACGCTGGAGGAGCTGACGGACCTGCTCTTCGCATGGCGCGCGGTCAAGCACGTCCCCAGCAACGCCGTCGTGCTGGCCCGCAACATGTCCGTCGTGGGGATCGGCGCCGGCCAGACCAGCCGGCTCTCCGCGGTCGAGATCGCGCTTCACAAGGCGGCCGACCGCGCGAAGCTGAGCTGCCTGGGCAGCGACGCGTATTTCCCGTTCGCCGACGCGATCCAGCTGGCCGCCGAGCGGGGCGTGACCGCCATCATCCAGCCGGGCGGGTCGAGCCGCGACGAGATGGCGATCGAGGTGGCCGACCGGCACCACATGGCCATGGTCTTCACGGGGCGGCGGCACTTCCGCCACTGATCGATGTGCCGGGACCCGCGCCCCCGGTCCGGGCCGCCGGAGGGACACCTCGGTCATCGCCACCACGGAGTCCCGCCCGCGGCCCGAGTCGCGGGCCGGAGGGACCTCCATCCGGGCCGCGGGGCCCGCCACCCGCAACACAGGGCCCGCCATCCAGAGCACCGGACCCGCAGCACAGGGGGTTGACGCGCGTCATGGAAGAGATCCTCGCCCTGGAGATGATCCGCGTGACGGAGGCCGCGGCGATCGATTCCGCTCGGCTGATGGGGCGCGGCGACACGATGACCGCCGACCAGGCGGCGACCGAGGCGATGCGCCACGCGATGGACGACATCCCCATGTGCGGGCGGATCGTCATCGGCGAGGGCGAGCGCGACGAGGCCCCCATGCTCTACATCGGCGAGGAGGTCGGCGCGCGCATCGCCGGGCAGCCCGAGATCGACATCGCGGTCGACCCGCTGGAAGGCACCAACCTGGTGGCCGGTGGCCAGGGGAACGCGATCACCGTCCTGGCGGCGTCGGAGAAGGGCGGGCTCCTGCACGCCCCGGACACCTACCTGGAGAAGCTGTGCGTGGGCCCGGTCGCGGCCGGCAAGGTGGACATCACGCTGCCGGCCCGGGCCAACGTCGCGATCATCGCCGAGGCGCTGGGCCGCTCCCCCCGCGACATCACGGTGGTCATCCTCGACCGGCCCCGGCATGCCGACCTGATCGACGAGATCCGGACGGCGGGCGCGCGGATCAAGCTGATCAGCGACGGGGACCTCTCGGCCGCCATCAGCGCGGCGGTCAGCGGCACCGGCGTCCACGCCGTGATGGGGATCGGCGGCGCGCCCGAGGGCGTCCTCACGGCGGCGGCGCTGAAGTGCCTGGGTGGCGAGATCCAGGCCCGCTTCCGCTTCCGCAACGACGCCGAGCGCGAGCGGGCAGCCGCGATGGGGCACGCCGACCCGGATCGCATCTACCGGACCGACGACCTGGCGCCCGGAGACGACCTGGTCTTCGCCGCCACGGGGGTCACGGACGGGGAACTCCTGCACGGGGTCCGCTTCTTCGGGGGCGGGGCCCGCACCCACTCCCTGGTGATGGCATACCGGACCAAGCAGGTCCGGTTCGTCGACACCGTCCACATGTTCGACCGGGAGCGGCCCCCCGCGGTCCGCCTCTGACGGCGGGCCCCTGGCGCGGGGCCTATGACGGCGGGCCCCCGCGGTCCGCCTCCGACGCCGGGCCCCGACGCCGGGCCCCAGGCGAGGGACCCCAGGCGGCGAGGCCTGTGGCAGCGCGGCCACAATCCTGCAGGTTGTTCACCTGCAGAACCGTATGTCGGTTGGCGCCGGGTTAGATCGG
>JAJYGO010000315.1 GCA_021785115.1 Chloroflexota bacterium
ATGAGTCCGGCCCCTTCCTCGGTCAGCCCCGCCAGGGCGGTGATGTTGACGCCGGCCTCGCCCAGGGCCTGACCGATGCGCGCCAGCTCACCCGGCCGGTCCTCGGCCGCGACCACGAACGCCTGCATGGCGATGCCTCCTCCGCCCGGGGCACCGATCTCGGCATGGACCCGGCGGCCGCGGGTCGGAGCCTCATGCTACGCGCACCCGCGCCGGCACCCGTACACCATTGGAGGATGGTGACCGACTCGTCTCCAGTGCCGACGGTCCCGCCCGTTGACTGGCAGCGAGCACTCCCCTTTCACCACCTCACGTGGCGCATAGCAGCGAGGTACCGAGGCGTCGTTGTCGGTGTCAACGGCTGGGACCTCTGGTCCGGTGACGACCGCCCAGCTCTGGGAGGTTGACGACCTGAACCTGGCAAGGCCATCGCAGCATCCGCTGGCGTCCGCATCGCCCACGCGGCGGTGATCCTCCTGGTCGCCGTCTCTGTGCAGCAAATCGCGTCTTGGGGCGAGCCCGCCAGAAGGTGAGCGCAGGGGTCGCTGACTCTCCCGCGCGGTCCAGGCACCGCGACGCCAGCACGACAGCCTCGGCCGACCTGAGGGCACGACGCTCCCGCGGTCAGGCCGCCCGGCACGATCTGCTCATGGTGCCGCGCCTGCCCGAGAGGCGCGGGCGCTGGCCTCGGGCCGCCCGACGACCCGATGGTTGGGAACTGCCCCGGCTACCTGACGTCAGCCGGCACGCCGACTGGCGCGGACCCGGGCGATGGCCGGCAGGTCGATGACGCGCACCCCGGAGTTCGCGAGGGCCTCCTCGTGCACGGGACACAGCCGCAGGACTCCTGCCAGCGCCCCCTCCACGCGGACCTCCCGGGCCGGCTCCCCGCAGGCGTGGCCCGTCACCCGGTGCTCGCAGCCGAGCGCCTCGGGCGCCGCGCGACTGACCTGGTAGCCGGCGGCCAGCACCTCGGCGAGGTGGCGCCGGCAGAGCAGGATCAGCCGGTTCGTCCGGCCCCCGGCCGCCATGCCCGTGACGCGATACGCGCGCGCGGGCCACGCGCAGGCCACGTGGCCGCGCATCGACACGACCGGATATTGGCACGCCGGCTGCCCGGGGCGGCTCGGGCGCGCAGCTGCGGCGTCTCCAGCTGCGCCCCTGGTCACGGCAGACCCCGACCGGACGTCAGCGCTTCTTGCCTGACGGTGTCGCAGCCTGCGCGAGCGGCGCCTCCGCGGTCGGGGCGACCGTCGCCGCCTGCCCCTTCTTGTCCTTCTTGGGCTTCTTGTCTTTCTTGGGCTTCTTCTTCGCCATCCCGCACTCCCTTGAGATCGCGCAGCTCTGTTGCGCGTCTGGACACCAGCCTGTGGTGCGTTCCGTGAACCACAGCAGTGTACGGCCGTCGCGACCACGGCCGGTGCCCCGCCGTATGCATTGATCGCTCCAACCGGCACCTTGACCCACGGCCCACGAGGGGGTACCACTCCCCTTGAGCGGGCGGACTCCCCCGATTGGAGTATGGATCGCCTCGGGCGTCGAGCCCCCGCTCGCTTCTCTCTCCCCCCCCAACCACCCAAGACCATGCCGAGCGTCTCCGCCATGCGGCGGGACGTGGGGATTGGAAGAGCCGCTGGCGGCAGCGGGCGGGAGGCCGGCCGCGCATGGGATGATTGGACGCCCGATGCGGGCCGCGCCGTCCCGCAGGGGACCTCAGGCGGGGAGGTCCCAGGGCGCCACCCGATCGACGGTAGTCTGATGGAGGAGCGTCTCGAGTTCCTCGACGAAGGCGCGCTGCGGTGCCGCTCGTCCGACATCGAGAAGCGCCGCACCGCGATCGCCCATGTGCCCCCGTCGGCGCTCAGGTTGGCTTGCGCGACGGTGGATCGACCTCCTCGCGTGGCGCACCCGACGCCGACGCGGACCCGAGAAACCTGACAGGCCGGACTCGGGAGAGCCCGTCCAGGTCGCAGAGGGCGCTGCCTCACCATCCGCGCATGAGGTCGGAGGTGACCGGCGCCTGAAGTGGGGGATGTTCGCCTGTCAGTCAGGCAGCCGCATCCCGACGCCGCCTACCGCCAGCGAGCCTGCAGGGCGTCCGACCAGGTTTCCGGGACCGGTGGGCTGCCGGCGGGCAGGTAGATCCGGACGGAGATCCAGGCCGGCGTCGCGGAGTGCGCCTGGTACGTCGCCACGCCGTGTGCGTCGAACTGGATCAGGCCAGGTCCGCCCCCTTCGCTGAAGGGACCCCACAGGCCGCTCGGCGCACGCTCCGCGATCCACACCGCGGCCCACTGGTGCGCGAGTGTCGTCGGCGGGCCCATCCAGCGCCAGGTGACGGTCTGTCCGAGCGCCGCTACCTTGACTGCGGCAGTGAACGTCGTCGAGGGTGAGATCGCGGTGCCTCCCGTGAGTGGCACGGGGCGGGGCGGCGCGGCCATCCAGCGGGCCTGTACACCCTCCGACCGGCTGTCTGCTGTCGTCAGCGAGCGAGCCCCGGGGACCAACCCACGGATGGATACCCAGCGCGGGATGGACGACGTCATGGCGTAGTAGGCCACGCCCGTGTCGTCGATGATGACCGTGGTCACCTTGTGGAACGGGCCCCACGCGCCGTTCGCGCCCTTGTCGGCGAGCTCGATCGTGAGGTCTCCCCACGCCAGGAGCGGGTCGGTGGCGAAGCGCCAGGTCACGTACTCGCGGAGGCCGACCTGCTTGGTGGGCTCGGAGGTGAAGGGGCCGATCTTGGTCACGCCCGGCGCGGCCCTGGCGAAGATCGGCAGCGAGGACACCGGCCACGGTTCCGCCGCCACGGGGACGGCGGACACCAGCAGGATGCCCAGCACGGCGATGGCGAGGAGTCTGCGCCGCCAGCCCATGAGAAGCCCTCCAGGCACCGCGCCCACGCGGAGCGCGCCAGTCGCGATGGTGAGCGTGGAACGGGCAGCCGCCAAGGGCCACCCGGCGGAGGTGGCCGCGTCGCCCGCTGACGCGCCCTGCCTCCGGCTGCGGGTGGCGAGCCGCGTTCGCGCCGCCCACCGCCACCGGGATGACGCGTGATCGGCGTTGTGCCCCGCATCGGCAACTGCCGCACCATCGAGACATGGTGTGGGCTGAGCACGAAATGGCCTCATCGCCGCTGCAGGGTACGTGCTCTGTCCGACGGCGCATCGCGCGGCGCCTTCCCGCCGCCCTTGTGACGTGCCCGGATACTTCTGCTGTGAGGCACACGGTGCTGTCCTGATCTCTCGTCGACAGGCGGGGCGGAGCAGCCCATGGTGGACTCACGGGAGGGAGTGCGGCGATGAAGCCGCTGGCTGGGTCGTGGCGGGCGGCGCTGCCATACCTTGTCTCGGTAGGGATCTCGCTGGTCGTGGCGGCAGTTGTCGCCCAGACGTCGGCGCGGCCCAACACCGGCTTCACTGACGCGGCCGCGGTGCTGACGATCGCGGGGCTCGTAGCGGTGGGCATCGAGCGCACCCTCGAGGTCGGCTGGACGCTGATCGGTCAGGCCAAGAGCGCGTGGTGGCCCCTCAACGAGTTCGCCGAGGAGGTCGGACGGCTCGAGGCGTCGGTCACCGACTCGGCCGGCTCGCTCTTCAACGACGCCCTGACGCGGCTCGAGACCGCCCGAGGCGCGGTGGACACGGCGACGGACACCTGGAAGAGGATCGACGCCCAGATCCAGCAGCTCGAGACTCGGCGGACCAGCTGGGAGCAGCAGCGCGACCAGATCCTGGCGCTCGCGCCGGGCAACCAGCGCTTTCGGCTGTTGGCCTCCGCCTCGTCACAGGTCGCCGGCGAACTGAAGACGCGCTACGGACAGGCGGAACCGCAGATCGCGCATGCCGCGGCCGTCGCCAGCCAGGTGACCGCGGGCGCGGCGGATTTCGTGGCGACGTTCAAGGACAACCCGAGTCGACGGGTGATCAGCATCTGGGCGGGCGGCCTGATCGGCATGACCGCCGCGGGCATCCTCGGCCTGGACATCTTCCAGGCGGCCGCGGGCGCGACCATCGGGGGGTGGAGGGTCGGCCAGCAGGAGCTGTTGCCCTTCCTCGGCGTCGCGCTGACGGGCATGGTGCTCGGTCTGGGCGCCGACCCGACGCACGAGGTGATCCGGGTGCTCCAGGAGTGGAAGAAGAGCAAGAAGGTCGGGAACGACCTTTCGGTGAGCGGCTGACGCAACTCCGGACGCCACCGGCTACGGGTCGTAGTGCCCTGGTACGTTCGGGCCATGGCCATCCTGCAGGCCGGACCGCAGGATGGTCCCATTGTGTGGACCACTGCTGCGGCTCCGGCAACAGCGTCTGCTTCCAACCGAGGCCACCCCGCACGCTCGGCACGAGCGATCGAGCGTCTCTCTGTCTCAGCCGCGGTGCGTTCGACCACGCTCGGCGACCGGCTCGTTGACCTCCTGGTCCCCTGCCCCGAGGCTCTGAGCCTCGCTGAGAGGCTGAACGGTCAGGGGTCGTCGCCGTGGCGGGCGGACTGCTGACGGCCCAGCTGCACCGATACGACGCGCTCCAGGCGCAGCAGGCGACGGAGCTGCCGGCGCGCGAGCGACGCTACCGGCTGCTCGCCGAGCACGCCCAGGACATCATCTTCCGCTACACGCTCGACCCGACGCCCGCCTTCGAGTACCTGAGCCCGGCGGTGGAACACGTGCTGGGCTATCCGCCCGCCGCGTTCGACGCCGACCCGGACCTCCTCCTCCGGCTCATCCATCCCGAGGACCGGGCGCTGATGGATCTCCAGGTCGCGTCGCGCGAGGCCGGTACCTTCGTCCTGCGCATCCGCCATGCGGATGGTCACTGGGTGTGGCTGGAGCAGCGCAGCAGCCTCGTGCTCGACGAGGCCGGCGAACCCGCCGCCCTCGAGGGCGTGGCGCGCGACATCACCGAGCAGCGAGGGGTCGAAGCCGCCCTCGCGCGGGTCAACCGCGCCCAGCGCACCTTGAGCGCCGCCAACCAGGCCCTCGTGCGGGCCGAGCAGGAGATCCGTCTCATGGAGGCCATCTGTCAGGCAGCGATCGAACAGGGTGGCTTTCGCTTCGCGTGGGTGGGCTATCGCGACGAAGACGAGGCGGGGACGGTGCGGCCCATCGCCCACGCCGGGCACGAGGACGGCTATCTCACCAGCATCCGCGTGAGCTGGCACGATGTCCCGACGGGTCGCGGACCGACCGGCACAGCGGTCAGGGAAGACCGCACGGTCGTGCTGCGCGACATCGCGAACGACCCCCTCATGGCGCCCTGGCGGGACGAGGCGTTCAAACACGCCTACGCGTCGTCGGCCGCGTTCCCGCTCCGAGGGCGCAACGGCGTCCTGGGTGCGCTGACGATCTACGCGGCGGAGCCCGACGCCTTCGGCCCCGAGGAGGTCGCCCTTCTTGAGGAGCTGGCTGCGGACCTCTCCTACGGCGTCGGGGCCCTGCGCACGCGGATCGCCGCGGCCGACGCCGAGGCCGAGCTGCGCCGACTGGCGACGGCCATCGCGCAGTCGCCCGAGTCGATCGTCATCACCGACGCCGAGGCCCGGATCGAGTACGTCAACCCGGCCTTCGAGCGCGTCACGGGCTATGCGGCGGCGGAGGTCCGCGGCCAGAACCCGCGCCTGCTGCAGAGCGGGCGACACAACCTCGCCTTCTACCAGGCGATGTGGCAGACGTTGGCCGACGGACGGCCCTGGGTGGGGGACTTCGTCAACCGCCGCAAGGATGGCTCGCTCTTCACCGAGGAAACAGTCATCTCGCCGGTCCACGACGCCGGCGGCACCCTGGACGGCTATGTGGCGGTGAAGCGCGACGTGACGGTCGAGCGCGAGGCGCTAGCGCACGAGCAGGCCCGGGCTCGCGAGCGGGCGCAGATCGCGCAGGCCCTCGCCGCGCTGCATCCACAGGCCACGCCCGAGGAGACGGCCGACGCCGTGTGCCGCCAGATCGTCGGGCTGCCCGAGGCGAGCGCGGCCGTGCTCCTCGCCTTCGATCCCGCTGGAGGGGCCACTC
This sequence comes from Chloroflexota bacterium, assembly GCA_021785115.1. Next base: position 6,008 of record JAJYGO010000315.1, read on the forward strand.
CACTCGGCGTCGCGGCGGCGGACGGCCGCGCCCTCGCGCGCCAGCGGCTCGGCGAAGCGCGGGCCGAGCACCTGCGCGAACGTGCGACCGAGGGTCCCTGGGTGGAGACGTGGCGTGGAGAGCGCGGCCAGCCCTTGAGCCGCGCATTCCGGGCGCTCGGCATCCGGACCCTCGCGTACGCGCCCATCCGGATCGAGCAGGATGTGGTGGGCCTGCTGGAGATGGGCTCCGCGAGCCTCGACGCGTCCGACCGGCTGACCGAGCGCCTGCCCGCGCTCGTCGAGTTCGCGTCCGTCGCGAGCGCCGTGCTCGGGCCGTCGATCTCTGGGCGCGCGCAGCTCGGCCGTTCCCGCGAACGGATCGAGGCGATCATCGAACAGAGCGCCTTCCACCCGGTCTTCCAGCCGATTGTCGACCTGGCGAGTCTCGTCGTCATCGGCTACGAGGCGCTCACCCGCTTCGACGATGGGACACCACCCGACGCGCAGTTCGGCGCGGCGGCGGCGGTGGGCCTGGGCCTCGAACTCGAGGTCGCCGCGCTGCGTGCCAGCCTGAGCGCGGCCGCCGCCCTGCCGGCGCTGTCGTGGCTCAACGTGAACGTCTCACCGGCCGTGATCCTCGCCGGTGAGCCGCTGCGCTCGATCGTGGCGGGCTACCCGGGCCAGCTCGTGCTCGAGGTCACCGAGCACGAGGTCATCACCGACTACGTCGCCTTCCGGGAGGCGGTGGCGGCGTTCGGGCCCGACGTGCAGATCGCGGTCGATGATGCCGGGGCCGGCTTCGCCAGCCTGCGCCACATCGTCGAGCTGCATCCGCACATCGTGAAGATCGACCGCACGCTGGTGGCCGGGATCAATGGCGACCCCGCTCGCCAGGCGCTGCTCGCGGGGCTCTGCCACTTCGCCGGCAAGCAGGGGTGCAGCCTCGTCGCCGAGGGGATCGAGACCGAGGAGGAGCTGGCGACCCTTGTGGCTCTCGACGTCCGCTCGGGGCAGGGCTATCTCCTCGGTCGGCCGATGCCGGTCCTGTCCGGCGCCGACGGACGACAAGAGGCCTGAGCGCAGCCACGGCCCCACAAGGGCCCTCGTTTGGGCGCGGCCGCAAATGAGGGGCTCCGCCGCACGGATCACGGGCTGGCGCGGGGCTGCTCTTTCGACGCGGGGCTGGTAGGGTGGCGCCATGCGTTGGCGAGTCATCGCGCGGCAGCCGTCTGACGACGCTGGGCGCCGCTGCGTCGACGGCGCCTGATCCTACGGAGGTGGGGAACTGGTCGCGCCAACCGTGGAGACGGTATTCGAGTGGCGGGACCTGCGGTTCCACGTCGTCACGCACGAACCGCTGACAGAGTCCCAGCTC
>JAJYGO010000467.1 GCA_021785115.1 Chloroflexota bacterium
AGTCGTCCGTGGCGGAGCGACGAGACCGACCTGCGCAAGATCGGGTCGCCACCGATGCTGGCGCTCGGCGCGATCGAGTCGAGGGGAGCGTGGGGTGGATCGGTCACTGGATAGCCGTCCTCCGCGAAGAGAGCCCCGAGGCAACCCGCCGTACCTCAACGACCCGGGGTGTCCGGGCCAGGGTCGTTGAGGTTTGCGGGGGGGGATTGGTGGGCTACGCTACGGAGCCGGGGTGGCCGTCGGGCACGGCCCATACGGCTGGAAGACAGCCGAGCCGCAGGAACCGGTCACGTACTGCGGCGCTGGCCCGAAGAAGGGATATGACCCCACGAGGGCGACGAGGAGAAACACGACGAGCAGCAGGATCGGGCTCACCCTGCGGCGCAAGAAGTACCAGCTCGTGAGCACGACGACGAGCGGCAGCAGCCCGGGCATGATCTTGTCCAGGATGCCGGTCTGAAGGTTGATCGTGGCGCCGGTGATGTTGACCGTCGGCGCCAGGAAGAGGGTCACGAACTGGGCGGTTAGGGCGCCCAGTACTAGGTTCCCTAGGACCGTCGCACCGAGGACGATCTTGTCCATCACGCCGCTGCGCAGCACGTCCGTCACAAACGACCGGCCGCGATAGTAGCCCTGGGTGAACAGAAAGTACGACTCGCCGATGATGATCACCGACTCGATGATCATGAACAGGATTGCGCCGAGCGGATTCCCGCCTCCGATCGAAACCTTGCCGGCCGTGACTGAGACACCGGCGATCCCGATGCCGATCGCCAGCAGGATCGGAGTGATCGTGCCCTGGTCGATCGTGTCGCCGATGCCGGCCAGCGGACCCATGAGGCCCGTCTTGACCGAGTTGATGCCGTCGTCGTCAATGGCGGCGCCGTTGGCGCGCTCCTCTTCCATCGCGATGACGACGCCGTTGACGACGGCGCCCCATTGCGGCTCCGTGTTGTAGAAGATCAAGTGCCGCTTGAGGGCCGCCTTGATGTCCTCAGGTTTGTGATAGAGGCGCCGAATGATCGGCGTCATCGAGTGTGCGAAGCCGGTCGCCTGAAGCCGTTCGTAGTTGTAGTTGGACTGGCAGAAGAACAGCCACAGCAGCCACGACTTGATCAGGTCTCCGCGGGTGATGCGCTGAAGATCGGGAGCGGGGGCACTCGATGCAGTCATGTCACACCCCAGCCTTAGCGCTGCCAGCACCACCAGCCGCGGCGACGGGCCCGAACCCGCCAGCAGCGAACGTGACATGCAGGTAGGCAAGCGCCAGTCCGACGATACCGAGGACGACCATCGGAATAGTCTGGCCCGAGACGACCATGATGAAGTAGCCGATGAAGAAGTACGGGATAACCGCGCCGCGGAAAATGAAGCGCATGTTCAGCGCAATTCCGACGGCCGCGAAGATGCCGCCCGCGACGGCGAGACCATCGAGGAACCAGATCGGCAGGGTGTTCATCACGCTCACGACGGCATCCACACCGCTGTAGGCGGCGATCATCGTCGGGAAGAACGCGATGATGAAGAGCAGGATCTGGGCAGGCCAGATGTTCATGAACGCGACGCCCGAGATGTCGCCCTGCTCCGCGCGCGCGTCCGCCCAATGCGCGAAGCCCGCGGACACGGTCATCCGAACGTTCCAGATGATCGTTCCGAGCAGCCCGATCGGGACCGCCAGCGTGAGCGCCTGGCCGTAGCTCAAGTTTCCCGCCAGCGCTAGCGTCGTACCGAGCCAGCCGGCAAGGGCTGGGTCGCCGGGCAGCGAGCCGCCCGCGCTGATGAACCCGAGATAAGCGATGTTGATCGCCGCGCCGACGAGGGCCCCCTTGGCGGGATCGCCAAGGATCAGGCCGACGAACAGCCCGGCCACGAGCGGCCGGTACAGCGTCCAGTAGCCGACGCCCGCAAGCCAAGGGCTATTCGCGAGGTAGTACCCCAGGCCGATAAGCACGGCCGCGACGAGGCTGACCTTGACGACCGGCGTCGAGCCGGAAGCGGCGAAGACCTGCGTGGGGAGGAGAATCAAGAGCAGACTGATGCCGCCGACCGTTCCCCCCACTAGAGCAAAGCGGCTCAACCACGTTCGCATGCCAATTCCTCAAGCTGGGTTGCGCCATCAAGAGCCGTTTCTTGCTACCGCCGCTGCCCTCCTCACCTCTTGTCAACGCTCGCGAAGGCGACGGGACGATCGTCGGCGACGATCCGTAGCTCGACCTTGGTGCCCATCGCCTCGAGGGTGCGCATCGCCATGAGCTCTTCTTCGGTGGCCGAGATGTTCTTGTAGAACGGCCGGCGGCCGGGGCCCGCGCCCAGCCCACCGACGTTGAGCACACCGAAGGTGGCTCCGGCCTCGCGTAGGCGGAGCGCGGTGATCGGCGTGCGCATGAGCACGAACACCGCGTCCGACGACGCCGCGAGCTCGATGACTCTGGACGCTCCCTCGGCGACGTCGTAGACCTCGACCGGCGCCCCGCGCGGAGCGGCCAGCAGCAGGACTTCCCGCAGAAACTCGTCGTGCGCCGTCTTGTCGTCGACGATGACGATCCGGTCAGCGCCGATCGCCCTCAGCCAGACCGCCACGACCTGGCCATGGATGAGGCGGTCGTCCACGCGTACGAGTCTCAGCGACACCGGGCCCTCCTTCGGCTCAAACGTGCTGCGAGGTCGGGGTTCGGCTATTGGCCGGCGCGCTCACCGACACTCTCCGTCGTCGTCGAGATCCCGTCGCGGCCGGCCGACACAAGCGCTGCGATGTCGCCGTCCTCGAGCGACCCAACGCTCGTCGCCGCCTCGAGGAGCAACCCCAGGTTGGCGCCCGCGACACAGACGGCGCGGCGGGCGGAGCGCTGTGCCTCACGACAGGCCAGGTGGGCAACGTTGTGCGGCGTGCCTCCGAAGAGGTCGGTCAGAATGAGCACGGGGTGGGCGTCGTCGCCCATCGCCGCGCGAAGGGCGACGCCGAATCCCTCGGGCGATTGGTCGGCCTGCAACTCGACCGCCGTAACGTCCTCCAGGGGGCCGCAGATCATCGTCGCACTGTCGATCATCGCGCTCGCCAGATGGCCATGGGACGCGACCACGATGCGGAAGTCACGCTTGCCGATCGACACGCATGTGCCCCTTGTCGTGCAAGTTGTTGCAGCCAATACTTGCACTGGCTGACTCGTCGTCTTGTACACTCTGTGGGTACCATTGTCAAGCTGTTGGAGGAGGCAATGCCTGGTCGCTCGAATGCGTGGGGCGACGGCGAGGCGGCGCGGCCGGCGCCACGCTCGGTCTTGCGGCTCGTCGCCGAGTTGTACTACGTCCGCGACTGGAGCCAGGCCGAGATAGCTGAGCTGCTGCGCTGTTCAGTGTCGAAAGTCTCGCGGATGCTCGCCGCTGCACGGGCCGACCAGATCGTGCAGATCACGGTCGACAGCGACCCCCACGAGCTCGAGCCGCTCGCCCGGGAGCTGTCCGACGCGTTAGGAGCGGTGGCCACGCTGACGGCCGGCCGGCGGGGCGACACGCCCGCGGCGGGGGCCGTCTGCGCTGTCGCCGCGGCCCCCCTCGTGGCCGCGATGCTGCCCGAATTGGGGGTCGTCGGAACCGCCGGCGGGTACACAATCTCGACGCTCGCGAATGCGCTGCCGCGCGTGAGCCGACCGGGTCTCACAATCGTTCCACTCCTCGGTGGCCTTCATCTGACGAGTCCCCCGCTCCTCGACATCAACGTGATGACGGACCGGATCGCCGAGCGGCTCGGCGCGACGCCCAGACGCCTTCTAGCCCCCGGGTTGCTCGACTCGCCGGCGACGAAGGAAGCCCTCCTGCGCGACACGGTGGTCCGCGCCACGACGGATCTCTGGTCCAAGCTTGCCTGCGCCCTGCTCGGCGTCAGCGGCGGCCCGGTGGATCAGCCCGGCTACACGACGGTCTTCGACCAGCTCAGCGATGACGAGCGCGCCCGGCTTGCTTCGAAGGGCGTGGCCGGAGACATCGCCGGGCATCTGTTCACGATCGACGGCGAGCCGGTCGAGGATGAGTGGGCGTCTCGCCTGTTGTGCATCGACCTCGACAGACTTCGCGCCTGTCCCCAGGCGATCCTTGTCGCCGCCGGGCCGCACAAGGTCCGAAGCATCGTCGGAGCTTGCCGGACGGGCGCCATTGATCGGCTCTTCACCGACGAGCTCACCGCCGCGTCGATCTTGCGGCTCGTCGAGTCCGGGCGACGAGATAGCCTGGGGGCTCCAAGTCCCGTGACGGCGAAGGGCGGCCGGTAGCGTGTCGGCCATAGCCGGTCTCGACGACTGCCGCGCGCCGGGAGCCCGGCTGGGTTAGACGTCGTACAGTGGCGAGCGCCATGACCCTCATCGACCTGTTCGTGGTCGACGTCGAACACAGCGTGGCCTTCTACGAGGCACTTGGCTTCGAGAGGCGACGACAGAGGGGCGACTGGGTTCAGCTCGCCCGAGGCGGGGCGCTGCTCGTCGTCCAGGGAGATACGCATGCCGTCGCCGGCGGCCACTACTTCAGCCCCTACATCGATCGACGGCCGCGCGGAGTCGGGGTCGAGGTCGTCGTCGAGGTCGACGACGTCGACGCTCTCCATGCCGCCGCCCGCGAGAGGGGCATCGATATCGTCAAGCCCCTCCAGCTCCGGCCCTGGGCGGCGCGGGACTTCCGGGTCGCAGACCCCGACGGCTACTTCATCCGTTTCACATCAAAACTCGGGGTCAATGATGCGGCGTAGCGGTGTTCCGGTCGTACCCGCGCGCGCACCATCCGGCCGGTGTCGCCCTTCGGCCCGGACAGCGGGCACGGGACAGGCGGATCGAGCGCACGCGCTCCGAACCGTGCGGCCGACTTGACCCCGACCGTCATGAGCAACGAGCCTGTGGATGGGGACGAGGTGCTGACCGGCCGAAGGCCGCGGCCGCCTGGGATCGGCTGGTCGTTGCTGCTGCTCGTGATCGGCGTCGCGATAGGGATCGTCAGCGACCCGGCCCGCCCGTTCGGCATCGCGCTGTGCCTGCTTGCGCTCGCGGGGATCGCCGCCTGGTGGTGGCTCTACAGAGCTCACCCGTCTTCGTGGAGCCCGCCCATCCATCGCGATGGCGACGAGTGATGCAGGGCGACGACGGGGGCCAAGGCGCTCGGCCAGGGCTGGCCGAGCGCCGGCGACCAGGGCGTGAGCGAGGCGTGCCGAACCGCCGAGCCCCCCAGAACTTGCGCTCGACTATTGCGGTCATTGCGGGGCGCGGCTTGACCCGTCCGTGGCCTCCTCTGCCCGCCATGGGGGAGTGCGCTGTCGGGCATGCGGTCTCGTCAACCTCGTTCGGCCGACCGTCTCGGTCGGATGTCTCCCGCTTAACCCTGCGGGTGAGGTCGTCCTGGTTCGCCGGGCGATCGAGCCCGGGATAGGCCTGTGGGCCCACCCTGGCGGGCACCTCAAGCTCGACGAGACGGTCGAGGAGGGTGCGGCTCGGGAGACGCTCGAGGAAACGGGCTATCGGATCGAGCTCGCAAGGCTCGTCGGGCTCTACTCCGTCTTCGAAGCGGCCGCCGTCGTCGTCGTATTCGAGGCTCGGGTGGTAGGTGGAACCGCTCGTGCAAACGGGGAAGTCCTTGAGGTCAGGTCTTTCGATCCGATTGCCATTCCCTGGTCGCAGATAGCCCTGAGCAGCACAAGGGCAGCCCTGCTGGACTGGCTGCGCGAACAGCGGGGGTAAGGGGCCTGCGCCCCTTGGCCGTCTCACCTGCGCACCCGACCAGCCCCCACGACCCGGTGGGCGGCGGCTCGGGATGCGTGGCTCCGGAAAGGGTGGGCCTGCGCGCCGTCGCGGAGGCGGTCTTGCGCCCAGTCGCTATACTCTCTCTTGGCAGCCAGGATTTGCTGCAAAAATTCTCATCGTGCCCGGTCACAGGGCCGGCGTGCCGCAAGGAGCAGCGCCATGTCAGTCGCGATCCAGGAAACCGACGCGGTGGGGGCTGGTCTGCCGGCCGATATGCAAGTTGGCACCATGACAGCGCCTCACCAGATCCAATTCGTCACGGTACCGATGCCGCAACTCGGGTCAGGCGAGGTCCTGCTTCGGATTCGCGCCGTGGCGATCTGCACCTGGGAGCAGCGGACATACAGCGGCCAGCAGCCGAACACGTTCCCCTTTATCGGCGGCCACGAAATTGCGGCCGTCGTCGCCGCGATCGGTCCAAACTGCGCATCGGGGCTCGAGGTCGGCGACCTCGTCGCCGTCGGCTCGGCCTCGTGCGGCCGCTGCCACTGGTGCCTGACAGGGCAGGATCGGGCGTGCCCGCAGCATTACCGCGGTGCCCCGCGGTACGGCGACGCCTGGGGTCCGGGCGGATTCGCGGAGTACAAGACGCATCCGGCCGACGGCGTCTACAAGGTCGGCGACGCACCGATCGGGATCGCCTCGCTCACTGAGCCGCTCAGCTGCGCCGTCCACGCCGCCCGCATGATCGATGTTGGAGTCTCTCAGGACGTGGTCGTCCTGGGCGCCGGCGTCATGGGGCTGATGAACGTCGTGGCCCTCAAGAAGCGCGGGGCGCGCGTGATCGTGAGCGAGATCGACCCGATGCGCCTGGCCAACGCTGAGGCGATGGGAGCGGACGAGGTCATCGACGCGTCGAGCGAGGATCCTGTTGCCCGGGTGAAGGAGCTCACCGAGGGCCGCGGCGCAGAAGCCGTCGTCGCGGCATTCGGTGGCGCGAAGGCCAACGAGCAGGCCATGGCGATGCTCTCCGAGCGAGGCCGCATCGTCCTGTTCGCAGGCGCTTACCCGGAGGCGCCGCTTGAGCTGGCGCCGAACAAGCTGCACGACCACGAGCGTGGGGTGATAGGCGTCGTGTCGGGCGACAAGCAGGATTTCTACGTCGCCAGCCGCTTGATCCGGTACGGCCAGGTCGATCTGTCGCCTCTCATCCAGGCGACCTATCCGCTCGCCGATCTCGACGAAGCTCTGGACAAGTCGCTCACCCCTGGCTCCTATCGGATCATCGTCGAGCCCTGAACGGGCGTCGATCAGTGCATACCCCGCACAGCGGGATGCGTTCTGGAGGTCACCGTATGAACCTGGAGGTCATCGCATGAAGCGGAAGCTGCATCGCCTGCTCAGGCCTGACGGCAAGATACTCATTTGCGCCATGGACCACACCGCCTTCATGGCGGAGCCGGCGCCTGGGCTCATCGAGTACGGGAAGACCATCAGGTTCGTCGTCGAGGGTGGAGCGGACGCTTTCCTGTCCCCCATCGGCTCGGTCGTCAACTACGCTGACGACTTCGGCCCGGCGGCGGTCGTCGCCAGCGTCGAAACCGGCGACCACTTCCTCGCTTCTGCGGTCGATCACGCTC